>NZ_JBZAYA010000014.1:0-92834 GCF_058244265.1 Arthrobacter sp. SE2
TGGCAGCGTAGAATCATCCACTAATTCCGCTGTCCGAAATCCCCGCAGCAGCTCACACGTCACCGAGCTACGCGCCGCCGCCTAAGCGGCTCAGCTGAGCACGACGCCAGTTACGGCTTGACCGGGTTGCCCGGGAGGATCTCAGAGGGAACGGGCTGGGGCAACGGGAGCGTGGGCGTTGGAACCACGGGCGTCGGGATCGTAACGGGTCCCGGGCGGCCCTTGGCGATGTCCTGCAATTCTTTACGCGGATCCGACTCGGACCCTGGGGTAGTGCTGGGTGTGGCGTGCGGCGACGGACGCGTGTTCTTGATTTGGGCGCCGGGGCTGGAGGACTCCGGCGAAGGCGACGCGGGATTGCCCGTCCCCTGGGTGGGCATCGGAACTAGCTCCGGGCGCGTTCCCTGCTGTTGCGGAGCGTTGCCGCCGGACCCAGGGGTGAGCTGGGAGACTACCGATCCCACCACGGCGCCCAAGTGTTCAATCGTTCCCGGAATGCCGCCGTCGGACGCGGCCGCAGCGGTAGCTCCGGCAGCAAGCGAAGCCGCAACGGCAACAGCAGCGAAGGTCAGTCGGGCCTTTTTGCTCCGACGAGCGGCCAGTTCATCAGCAGGTGCAGCCGCGGCGCCGGAAGTCGTCTCCACAGCGGTAACTGCCTCAAAAGCGGCAACAGTCTCAACAGGCGCAATCGCCATGCGGGCCGGTGCCATCAACGCTTGCACAGCCGCCGAGGGCTGCGGCCGTGTGCTCGCAAGGGCGCGCAGTTCCAGCAGCTCGGTCCGGATCTCGTACGCTTCGTCGAGCCCGGCATCAGCAAGCAGGCGGTCGATGCCTTGCTCGCCGAAGGATGCGGATTTTTCGCTCATGATGTGCCATTCCTTAGTAGTGCACGTTCTCTCAGTGCACTCAATGCCCTGCGCTGCAACTGCTTCACGGCTCCCTGGGATTTGCCCATGATGTCCGCTGTTTCTTCCAACGAAAGGTCCGCCACGACCCGTAGTGCCAGGACCTCCCGGTAATCCGGGTTGAGGTCGGCCAGTAGCTCCGTTACGCCTAGGCCTTCCCCATGCCCGAATGCCTGGTCCTCGGCCGAAGGCGCGCGCCGCGAATCCAGATCAGATTCATAGGGCGCGGAATAAGGGGTGCGTTCCCGTTTGCGATAGTGATCCACCATTCGCGCGTGCGCTATGGAGAAGAGCAGGGTCTTGGCCCCCTGGAGACCTCCGCGGAGGGAATCCAGTTTGGGATAAAGCGCCAGGAACACGTCCTGGGTAACTGCTTCCGGATCGTCTACGCCGCGGGCGCGTAGGTATCCAAACACCGGTCCGGAAAACTCGTTGTAGGCAGCTGTGAAGAGCAGTGCGGGATCTTCCTCGTCCGCCTGCAAATATTCATCAGCCAAAGGGTCAAGCACCCGCGACCCCTCCATCCCACGCAGCGCGGTCATCGTCCCTGGCCTGGGAAATGACCGCTGCTGCAGTCTGTTGCGTCGCGGGGCTCCTTGTCATTTAGCCAAGGAGCCCCGCCGTTCAAGCGTAGCCGCAGTGTTACGGGCGGACAGAATCAGACGGCACGTGCACAGGCACCGTGGGCACCTGGGACGGCACAGCGGGGACGGCCGGCGCGGACGGCACAGCGGGAACCGCCGGTACGGCAGGCGTAGCAGGCAGTGCGGCGTTTCCATCGGCGTCCGCCTTGGCGGAAGCGGAACCGTCAGCCTTCAAGCCGGCAGCCTTGCCTTCGCTAACTACAGTTGCGCAGTGTGCGTTGACGTTGGCTTCGCCGCCAGCGGCGACAACCAGCGAGGAGTAGCCGGGCACCTTGGTGTCAGCCTTCAGACCGCCGTTGAGGAGAGCGGTGCAGAGGCCGAACGCCTCCGGCGAGACGGCCTTGGCCGATGCGACTGCTGCGGCGGCCTTGGACTTCGCGTCGTCAACGGCGTCGGTGGCCTTCGACTTGGCGTCGGCGGCGGCGTCAGTGGCCTTGGAGGTCGCCATCTGGGACGCCTCGGCCGTCTTGGACTCTGCGGACTCGGCTGCTTTGGATGCGGCCGGAGCCGGCGCTCCGAGGATCTCGTGGGCGCTCTTCTGCATATCGTTGGGAAGCGCTCCGTTGAAGGCTGCGACGCCGGTTCCGCCAACCGCTACAGCTCCGGCGGCAAGGACGCCGGCGGCGATTTTGCTGGTGGCAAGGACAGTGAACAAGGACATGGAACCCTCCGACAAACGTTTTGGGACTGCTCCGGCAGCGGCTTTGTCGCTACCGGATGATCAGTGCGGACGTTGTCCACACTCCCCTTACATCGCTGGCGGTCCCGGCGAGGTTACGCCCGATCCAAAAAAACTTTCAGGCGAGGGACCTGGCCTGCTCAATCAGCTTGAGTACCTCGACCGGCCCGGCCGGATCCACGGGGAGCGGCAGAGCGGAGGCGGCACCGCCGTCGGCGATCTTCTCCCCAAGGATCCGGTAGAACTCCTGGTAGGCGCCCCGCTCAGTGGGCACCGAGGTCCGCACGCCGTCGATTTCCAGCGTGCCGTAGTGGTGAGGATCGTCGACGCCGTAGGCGCCATCCGTGGGCAGGCCGCCCGCCAGGATGAACGGTTCCTGCGGATCGATTCCGTACTTCATGAATCCACCCTTGCTGCCCAGGATGCGGAAGCGCGGAGCGTGAAGCTGGCTGTTGACGTTCATGGCGACATGGCTGAGCACTCCGGAAGCGTGCTTCAGGACCAGGAAGACGTCGTCGTCAGCCTTTTCCTGGGGCCGTCGCGCCAGTATTTCTGCGTGGATGACTTCGCCGGGACCGAACATCTGCAGCGCCAGGTCCAGCAGGTGGGTCCCCAGGTCGAAGAGCAGCCCACCGCCGTCGTCGGCTGTGGCGCCGGCCTTCCACGCCTTGCTGATTTCGGGCGCCCACCGCTCCATTGACGCCTCGCAGCGCATGACCTCGCCCAGCGTCCCGGCGTCGAGCAGCTTCTTCGCCGTGAGGGCGTCGCCGTCCCAGCGGCGGTTTTGGTAGACCGTCAGCACGCGGCCCAGCCTCGCGGCCAGCGCGATCAGTTCCTGCCCCTGCGCGCTGGTCACCGCGAATGGCTTATCCACGACGACGTCGAGCCCGGCTTCCAGCGCGGCCTTCGCGAGCGGGTGATGGGTCGCGGGCGGCGTGCCGAGCACCACGAGGTCCAGTTCGCCGGCAAGCGCCAAGACGACTTCCGGACTATCCACGATCCTCGTGCCGGGATACCGCTCGTGGGCCTTGGCCTTGCGGCCCGCATCAGAAGTCGCGATGACCTCGAGGGAATACGCGGGATTGGCTGCAATGAACGGCGCGTGAAAGACACTGCCGGAAAGGCCAAAGCCGACGACGGCGGTGCGGATCGGTGTGTGGTTCATGCCGCTACGCTACCGGGCGAAGGTGGCCCGGCGAAGGTAATGTCAGCAGTCTTTCAGCAGGCGAGTGACGAGCTCGCGCCACGACGCCGCAAGGCGCTCCGGCGCGACCCCGTGAGAGCGAAGGGCATGGAGCGTGCGTTCAGGATCCAGGGTGGCGCCGAGGGAAAGAGCCAGCAGCCAAGGATCGCGGTCCAGGCCCGCTTCCCGCAGCAGCATCTCGATGTGCCGGTGCCACAACACGACCGGCGGGGCGTCGTGCCGATTCTGCGGGGAATGCTCCGCCGCGGCGCGTGCCAGCTCGCCGTATTCTTCGACATATTTGATGCGCGCTTCACCAAAGGCAATGAGGCGTTCAAGCGGGGGTGCTCCGGGACCCAGCGGCGGTGGACCGAAGATGAACTCTCGCTGGAATTCGGCTTCCGCGTCGCTCAGGAGAGTCATCATGAGTCCTGCCCTGCTGCCGAAACGGCGGAAGACGGTCCCTTTCCCGACATCGGCCCTGCACGCGAGCATGTCCATCGTGACAGCGTCCACGCCGTGCTCAGCCACGAGATCCCTCGCAGCTTGAAGGAGCCGTTCGCGGTTACGCGCGGCGTCACTGCGCTCCGGCTGCGTCCCGAAGGGCAACCCGGGCCGGATGGGGATGAGGCTCACAGAAACATTCTAGCCTTGGGAATATTAAGCGGACCGCAGTCCGTTTAGAATCTACGAAGGCAGCAAAAGCCTCCAAAACCGAGCGCCTGCGGCACCGTCCGCGGCCAGACCCAAGGAGTTCCCATGTCCAAGAACACCGTTCTCGCCCTCGTTGGCAGCCTCCGCGCCGATTCCCACAACCGCAAGCTCGCCGAAGCCATTCAGCTCAACGCTCCCGAAAACGTCGAAGTACAGATCCACGGCTCCCTCGGCAACATCCCGTTCTACAACGAAGACATCGACGTCGAGGGCCAGGTTCCCGCCGAAGCCGCTGCCCTCCGCGCTGCTGCCGCCGCAGCCGACGCCATCCTGCTTGTCACGCCGGAACACAACGGCACCATGCCGGCATCCCTCAAGAACGCCATCGACTGGCTGTCCCGCCCGTTCGGCGCCGGTGCGCTGGCAGGCAAGCCGACCGCCGTCGTCGGTACCGCCTTTGGCCAGTTCGGTGGGGTCTGGGCGCAGGACGAGGCCCGTAAGGCAGCCGGCATCGCCGGCGCCAAGATCCTCGAGGACGTCAAGCTCGCCGTTCCGGGCTCCATGATCCGCTTCGCTGAACTGCACCCGAAGGACGACGCCGAAGTTGTCGAGCAGATCAAGGGCATCTTCGAGCCGCTGACCGCCGTCCAGGAAGAAGTAGCAGCCTAGTCCCTGCAGTTCACCCCGCGAGCCGCGAGAATGCCCCTGTCCCGCCGTTGAGGCGTGGGCGGGGGCATTCTTTGTCGGTACGATGGCGGCATGGCCGACTACAACCGCCATCCCGACGTCGACGCCTACCTTGAGGCCCTCCCGGATTGGCAACGCGCGATCGCCGGGCAACTACGCGACCTCATCCACGAAGCCGAGCCTGAAATCGTCGAGACGATCAAGCGCCGCACGAGGCCTTACTTCGTCCTTGACGGCAACGTTTGCGCGCTGCTCGCAGCCAAGGACCACGTGAACCTGTTCCTTTACGACGGCGCGATTGTCCCCGATCCGGACAACATCATCACATCGGGGCACGAAAACAAGACCGCCCGCATGATCACCTTCCACCAGCGCGACGAGATTCCCCGTGCACCGCTCACCACAATGCTGCGGCAGATCGCTGCGAACAACCGCGGCGGCGGCTGGCGGAAGATCAAGGGAACGGGCTAGCCCGGAACGCCCTTCGAACCGGAAGCAAGGCGTCACCGCACCGCTACCATTCCGTGACTGAGCTGAGGCCGAACCGTCATGGACAGAGCGGTCCACACCCGGGCGGCCAGCCGTAACGTTGAGTTACAGGCACCAGGGGTGATCAGGGCAGGAGCGGGGGCTGTCATGCGGGTCGGACGCGGCGTGGAATGCACGACGACGGCGGTCGCCGCGCTGTGCCTGTCCCTTGCGCTCAGCCTGGCCGGCTGTGCGTCCCCAGGCGGTGGCGATCCGGGCGGGTCGCGCTCCGAACAACCGGGCTCACCCGGCTTCGTCCAGGCGACGCAGGAGCCCGTTACCGGGCCGATTCCCATGCCCCTTCCGGCTCCTCCCCCGTATATCAACCCGCCTACTGCGGCACCGCGGCCAACCACGGCGAGCCCGCTGGCACCCGCAGCCGTTCCGGTTCCTGCACCCCTCCCGACCGCAGGCGAATCGACTGGAACCACTGTGTATTTCGTGGCGATCGGCGACGGCGGCAGCCGCGGTGTGCGGTTCGGCTGCGACGACAGCCTGGTAGCTGTGCACGTCGCCGCCCCTCCGGGCAGCGACCCGCTGTCCGTGGCAATGGGGCAGCTGCTGGCGCCCGATGGAACCGCGTCCCGGGCAGGTTTGTACAACGCGCTCTCGGGCTCGGCGCTGCGCTACGTTTCGGGCTACCTCGACGGCACCACCGCCGTCGTGAACCTGAGCGGGTCGCTTCGTCCCGGAGGCGTGTGCGACCACCCGCGGATCGAAACCCAGCTGGCGCAGACCGCGGTGGCGGCTACGGGAGCATCCCAGGCCGCGATCTACATCGACGGGAACACCCTGGCGGACGTCCTGAGTTTGCGCTGAGGTGGCCCGTCACTCGAATAGCGCGTCCATGTCGGCATAACTCCGGGATCCGGCGAGGCCCGACCAGTTTCCGTCGCCAAGAACTTCCCTTGCCAGCCTGGAGACCTTCGCGTAGGCCGCCCTGGCAGTACTGCCGCCGATGCTGATTCGCCGCACGCCGACGTCGTGCAGTTCTCCGGGCGACGGCGAACCCAAACCGGCCAGAGCGTTGAGCGGTGCGCTGATCCGCCGGGAGAGATCGTGCAGAACATGGAGATCCGTCAAACCCGGCACGAAAATTCCGTCCGCCCCGGCCCGCTGATAGGCGTCCGCACGGCGCAGCGTTTCCTCATACGCAGTGTCCGGAAACTTTCCAGACCAATAAGTGTCCGTACGCGCATTGATGAACAAGCCAACGCCCTCGTCCTCTGACGTCTGCCTGATCAGGGCGATGCGCCTGGACTGTTCACCGATCTCGCTCGGCGGTTGATCGGCCGAGTCCTCGATATTGATCCCGACGGCGCCCGCGTCGAGCACCGCTCGAACGGTGGCTTGGAGTTCTTCGTCGGTCCGGCCGTACCCGGTCTCGATATCCGCAGTCACGGGCAAGCGAGTGGCCTTTGCGATCCGCGACAGCGCTTCCATCGCAAGTTGCCGCGGAAGGTGGTCCCCGTCCCGGTACCCCAGGCTCCAGGAGACTGCCGAGCTGGAGGTCGCCACCGCCGTCGCTCCCGCTTCCTCAACCATTCGCGCAGATGCCGCATCCCACGCATTCACCAGAACCAACGGCGCGTGCGGCACGGCATGGAGCTCGTGAAAGCGGACAACCTTGGATTCGAGTTCGGGATGTGTCGTCATGGCTCTATTCCAGCCTTCCTGTGTCCGGACGTAAAGCGCTTCGCACCGCCAATCCCGAAATTGGGATGAAACATCCGTTGCTCAGTTGGCAACTCCGGGGAGTATCCTTTCAATGTGACCCACGAAACATTGGATGCCGGGCCCGAGTTGCCCGCGGAAGCAATCGACGCAATAGAGCGAGCAGCAACTGCCGCCCACCGCCACGAGGAACTTTTCTCGGAGCGCGCCGCCAACATCAAGCAGTCCGCTGTGCGTGACGTCTTCGACATTTCAATGCGGCCGGGACTCGTGTCCCTTGCCGGCGGAAACCCCTATCTGCAGTCCCTGCCCCTCGAGAAGCTCGGACAGACCGCCGCCCGCATCATCGCGGAGGAAGGCATGACCGCGCTGCAGTATGGGGGCGGCCAAGGAACCGAGGAACTGCGTACCCAGATCTGCGAGATCATGGCGGCGGAGGGCATCCGGGACGCCCGGCCGGAGAACGTGGTGATCACCGCCGGTTCCCAATCGGCCCAGGACGTGGCCACGAAGGTCTTCTGCAATCCGGGTGACGTCGTCCTCGTAGAAGACCCCACTTACGTGGGCGCACTGAACACCTTCGAGGCCTACCAGGTCCAGGTTGAGACAGTGGACATGGACAACGACGGCCTGGTCCCGGAGCTCCTGGAAGCCAAGATCGCGGCGCTTCAGGCCCAAGGCAAGAGCATCAAATTCCTCTACACGATCCCCAACTTCAACAACCCCTCCGGCATCACACTTGCTCCGGCGAGGCGTCAGCGCATCGTCGATATATGCCGCAATGCGAATATCCTGGTGCTCGAGGACAACCCCTACGGTCTTTTGCGCTTCGACGGCAACCCGCTGGAACCAATGCGGGCGGCGAACGAGCATGACGTCATCTACATGGGCTCTTTCTCCAAGATCTTTGCCCCCGGACTGCGGATCGGGTGGGCGCTTGTGCCCGAGCACCTTCAGCGGCGCTTCTACCTGGCTTCGGAAGCCGTGACCTTGTGCCCTCCCACCCTCAACCAGATGATCATCTCGGCATATCTTCGGGACTATGACTGGCGCGGGCAGATTGACACTTACCGGGCCCTGTACGAGGAACGCTGCAATGCCCTACTGGTGGCGCTGGAAGAACACATGCCGTCGGGCCTCAGTTGGACCAAGCCTGAGGGCGGCTTCTTCGTCTGGGTCACGCTGCCCGACGGCGTCGACACGTATCCATTGCTCAGGAAGGCAATCGAGGCAGGGGTCGTGTTCATCCCCGGCGCGGCGTTCACGCACTCTGACGAACCATCCAACAAACTGAGGTTGGCTTTCAGCGCAGTGCCACCGGAGTCCATCGCCGAAGGCGTCCGCCGATTGGCGCCGGTTTTGCAAGAAGCCATTGATGTCATCAGCAAAGGAGCAGATTTATGAGCGGAATAGTCCTCGTCGGAGTCGACGGCAGCGTAACAGCAAGGCGGGCCGCCGACTCGGCAAAGAATTTGGCAACTGCACTGGGCGCGGAACTCCGCGTCATCACCGCTTTTGAAGGCGCCCACGTGGAGGTCGTCGAAAGCGGAGGCGACAAGTGGATTCTCTCGGACGCCGACGCCGCGGAGAAGGTAGCCAGCAAAGTGGCCGCTGAACTCGCCTCCGACCAGTTGACCACAAGCTATGGAGCTGTCTTCGGCAAAGCCGGAGAGGCCCTCGTCAAGGAAGCCGAACGAGTGGGTGCCAAAGTGATCGTGGTCGGCAACCGCCGCATGCAGGGACTGGCCAGGGTTCTCGGCAGCGTTGCCAACACGGTGGCGCACAAAGCGCCGTGCGACGTCTACATCGCCAAGACGGACGAACCTTAAGCGACTCCCCCGACCCCGGGACTTTGACCGGGATCACGCGTTGTGGTGGGCGGTCTCACCCCGATTTTGGCCGTGCGGCTAGGACGCCGCCGGTAAAATTGAGGTGGCCCCCAAGGGCGCGAGCCGCCCATCACAACAACCCGTAGGGGATCCCTTTTGCTTACTCTGCAGCCGCGCCAACGCGTCGGACACGACATTCTGCTCGCCCGCCACGGGAACCACATCAGCTCCATGCGCTTCGACCGGGCAAATGACCGCATCGTGGCACTTCTCGACGACGGCTCGGTAGACAGCGCTCCGAACATGATCTCTCCGCTGCTCCAGATGCCGGAAACGTTCCGCAGCATCCTTCGCTCCGACTGGAAATTGTTGCTCGTGGTTGCTTCCGCAATGCTCGCCGTCGGAGCCCTGGCCATGGTGCTGTCATTTGGAATGATCGGCAGCATGAGCGACCAGCAACTGCGCGACCTTGCGCTCAGCTACACGTCCTACTAGCTCAACCAACCGCGCAGGACCCACCAAAGTCCTGCGATGACCACCCCGCCGAACAACGAACCGGCGATGACCTGGCCGCGGGTATGGTCCCGTAGGACGACGCGGGACCAGCCGACGGCCGGAACCAGAAGCAGTAGCGGCAACCACACCGGCCCGAACATAAGGGCCACAATGACTGCAGCCGCGGAGATTGCCGAGGCATGACCGCTGATTTTCCACATGAGGCTGACTGCGGCCAACACTGTGATGCCGCCAATCAGTGCAAGGATCATCGCTGAGACGCTCGTCGGGGCGTGGATGAGGTTCAGGACCACCAGCCCCACGACCACGGACACGAGCGCAAGCATCAGCAAGGGCGCACGCTCCCTGCGATCGCTGACGTGGTGGTCGCTGAGCCTGCCGAGCCTCACCAGGGCCAAGACGTAGGCCAGCGGCAGCACACACACAAAGAGCGCCGCCAGGACACCGAACCATATCGTCCCCGGGAAACCCGGGTCCACCGCGGGGCTGATGAGCAGCAAGACGGACACGACGGCGGGCGGCTGGAAGACTTCCGTCAGGACCCGGGCAACACGGTGCCGGGCCCCAACGCCGCGCTGCCCTCCTCCAACGCCGCGCCGCTTTTCGCCAATACCGCTCTGCTCTCTCCCACCGCCGCTCTGCTCTCCCTCAATGCCGCTCTGCTCAGTCAAGCAGCAGGGCCGGCTCTTCGAGGATGGCCGCGACGTCGGCCATGAAGCGGGCGGAGAGGTCCCCGTCCACCACCCGGTGATCGAACGAACCGCCAAGCGTTGTGATCCAGCGAGGGATGACCTCGCCGTCGAGCACCCAAGGCTTTTGCTTGATGGTGCCGAACGCGACGATTGCCACCTCACCGGGGTTGATGATGGGCGTTCCTGTATCGATGCCCAGGGCGCCGACGTTCGTGATGGTGAGCGAGCCGCCCTGCATCTGCGCGGGCTGGGTCTTGCCCGCGCGAGCCGTGCTGGCTAGCTCGTTGAGCGCGAGGGCCAGTTCCTTGAGGGAAAGGTCCTGGGCATCCTTGATGTTCGGGACCATGAGCCCTCTCGGCGTAGCTGCGGCAATACCGAGGTTCATGTAGTGCTTGACGTGGATCTCCGCGTTTCCGTTGCCATCGGCGTTCTCCACCCAGGTCGCGTTAACGCTCGGATTGCGTGCCGCGGCCCAAATCACGGCCTTGGAGAGAATCAGCAGAGGCGACACCTTGATGCCCTCAAAGTCCCTGGAGGCCTTGAGTCGCTTGACGAATTCCATCGTGCGGCTGGCATCGACGTCAACGAAGATACTCACGTGCGGTGCCGTGAAGGCCGACTCCACCATGGCCTTGGCGGTGGCCTTGCGGACGCCCTTGACGGGGATCCGTTCCACCCGCTGATCCTGCGGCTTCTTGGACGCACCCCAGAACTTGTCTGCTTGGTCCACCTCGGCGTCGCGCTGCGACTGGTAGCTCACCAAGTCCTCGCGGGTCACTTCGCCGCGGGCTCCCGTGGGCACGACGTCGGCCAGATCAATCCCTAGTTCGCGGGCGATCTTGCGCACGGGAGGCTTGGCCAACACCCGGTTGACGATGCCGCTGACCGTTGCGCCGAGGCCGGTGAGACCCGGCGTCTGGCCTGCGGGTGCCTGGCTTGCGGCTCCCTGGCTTGTAGCCGCGGGCTGCTGTGCGGCAACGGGCGGCAGGGCCGGAGCGGTGGGCTCGACGACGGGTTCGACGACGGCGGGTGCCGTGCTCGGCGCGGCCGCGGTTGCAGCGCGAACGGCGCCTTCCGGGCGTTTACGCGGGCGGCGCTTGACGGCGTCGGCCTTGGGGCCTGAGCCAACCAGCGGACCGCCGGCGGGACCGCCGTCGGACGTTCCGGCGTCGTGGGGCAACTTGCCGTACATCGAGGCTTCGAAGACCTGTTCGGCTGCGGGCGCGGCAGGCGGGGCGAGGGACGACGCGACGGCGCTCGGAGCCGCCGGCGCCGGGGTGGGCTCCGGTTCTCCCGGCGCATTGTCCGAAATGCCGATAATCGCGGTTCCTACTTCAACCGTGATGCCTTCGGCAACGAGCAATTCCGCCACCGTTCCCGCATACGGGGACGGCAATTCCACGAGGGACTTGGCGGTCTCGATCTCGCAGATGACGTCGTTGATGGCCACGGTGTCGCCGGGCTTGACCTTCCAGGAGACGATTTCCGCCTCGGTCAGTCCTTCGCCGACATCCGGCAGGTTGAATTTCTTAACAGTCACTTGTGTCCTCGATCTCGGCTGGCCCGTCCGCATGGCGGCGGGTGCAATCAGGGGCGGCTAGTAGGCCAGGGAACGGTCCAGGGCTTCGAGGATCTTGTCGATGTCCGGCAAGTAGTCCTCTTCCACCTTCGCCACCGGATACGGCATGTGGAAACCGCCCACGCGGATAACCGGAGCCTCAAGGTGCAAGAAGGCACGCTCACTGATCCGCGCAGCGATCTCGCCGCCGATCCCCCCGAATGTCGGGGCTTCGTGGGCAACGATCAACCGGCCGGTCTTCTTGACGGAAGCGGTGACGGTGTCGAAGTCGATAGGGGAAATCGAGCGTAGGTCGATCACCTCGATGCTGCGCCCGTCCTCTTCCGCCGCCGCTGCTGCGGCCAGCGCGACCGGCACCAGCGGACCGTAAGCCACGATGGTGGCGTCGGAGCCTTCGCGCAGGATGTGCGCCTCGAACGGGTCCGACGCCGGTCCCGGGTTCTCGGTGTCCACCTCGCCCTTGAGCCAGTAGCGGCGCTTGGGTTCGAAGAAGATGACCGGGTCCGTGCAGTCAACGGCCTGCTGGATCATCCAGTAGGCGTCGTGGGCATTGGACGGGGTGATGATGCGCAGGCCGGCGGTGTGGGCGAACAGCGCTTCCGGTGATTCCGAGTGATGTTCGATCGAGCCGATGCCGCCACCGTAAGGAATGCGGATGACCACGGGAACAGTCAGCTTGCCGCCGCTGCGCGAGTGCATCTTGGCCAATTGCGTAGTGATCTGGTTGAAGCCGGGGAACACAAAGCCATCGAACTGGATCTCGCAGATGGGACGGTAGCCGCGCAGGGCCAGGCCTATCGCGGTGCCGACGATGCCGGACTCAGCCAGCGGGGTATCAACCACCCGGTCTGCACCGAACTCCCTAATCAGTCCGTCGGTCACGCGATAGACACCGCCGAGCGGCCCGATGTCTTCGCCCATGAGCAAGGACTTCGGGTTGTTGGTGAGCGAGGCACGCAGGCCTTCGTTGATGGCCTTGGCTATGGTCATGGTGGTCATCAGTTGCCTGTCCCCTCTTCCTCGTCGCCTTCGAATCCGGCGGAGTACTCCTCGAACCAGGCAAGTTCCTCGGCCACCAGCGGGTGCGGTTCGGCATAGACCCCGGCGAATGACTCGCGGAAGTTCGGGCCCCGCAAATTTTGGGTGGTGCTACGGACATGGGCAGCGAGTTTGTCGCCGTCAATCCTGACTTGCTCAAAGAAAGCTTCGTCGGCCAGGCCCTCGTTGCGGAGGTACTTCTCCAAGCGATCCAAGGGATCCTTGCCCCGCCATGCGGTTTCTTCGGCGGATTCGCGGTACTTGGTGGGGTCGTCCGCCGTGGTGTGGGCACCAACACGATAGGTATATGCCTCAATGAGTACCGGACCGCGGCCTTCGCGGGCGTGTTCAAGCGCCCACTCGGTGACCGCATGGACGGCGATGACGTCGTTGCCGTCCACCCGGATGCCCGGGAACCCGTATCCCTTGGCCCGGTTGAACAGCGGAACCTTGGTCTGGACCTCGGTGGGGACTGAGATGGCCCAGTGGTTGTTCTGGCAGAAGAACACCACGGGAGCGTTGTAGGACGCCGCAAAGACCATGGATTCGTGGACGTCGCCTTCGGAGCTGGCACCGTCGCCGAAGTAGGCCACAACAGCCGCCTTCGGATCGTTGGAACCATTGGCTTCCGCGAGCTTCTGGTCCCGCTGGATTCCCATGGCGTAACCCACGGAATGCAGCGTCTGGGCCGCAAGCACGAGGGTGTAGAGATGGAAGTTGTTCTCGGTGGGATCCCAGCCACCATTCGAAATTCCGCGGAACAGCTTCAGGAGTTCCGCCAGATCCACATCACGGGTCAACGCAACGCCGTGTTCCCGGTATGTGGGGAAGATGTAGTCCTGCCGTTGGGTTGCGCGGCCCGAACCGATCTGGGCGGCTTCCTGGCCGGTGAGGGGAACCCAAAGAGCCAGCTCGCCTTGGCGCTGGAGGGCCGTGGCTTCCTGATCGAAGCGGCGGACCTTGGCCATGTCGGCGTAGAAGCCCCGGAGCTGCTCAGGATCAAGGCGCTTCGCGTAGTCCGAGAAGACGGGATCTGTCCCTAGCTTGCCGTCCGGCCCCAGCAGCTGGATCATCTCGGCAGCGGGATCGCTTGAAGCGCCTCCCGCAGGAGACTGCTGATCCAGTCCCGTTCCGTTGATCCCGGGGGTGGGCAATTGAGTTGCGCCCATTCCGTCTCCTTGCCTGCCGCAGCCCGATGCTGAGCAATATTCGCTGATATATGCCGATTCCGGAATGCATTCCGGAATCGGCATATCTTGGCTTTCGTCCCTTACTTTATCCGCAGTAAGGGACGCAGGGGCATTTGTTAACCGCTAGGAAGGCTGCGGCCCTTTTGTATAGGACGCACAGAGCTCGAGGAATCGGGTATTGGCCTCGACTTCTCCAATACTGACCCGGACGCCTTCGTTGCCGAAGGCTCGCACGGACAACGCCCGCTCGCCTGCAAGTGCGGCAAACTCGGCGCTATTCTCCCCAAGATTCAGCCAGACGAAGTTGCCTTGGGCCTCGGGCACGAACCATCCCAGCTCTCGGAGTCCTGCGGTAACCCGGTCCCGCTCGTCAACCAGACTTTGTACCCTTTCCACAACTTGGTCGAAATTCTCCAACGAAGTAATGGCGGCGCGTTCAGCAATCTGCGAGACGGCGAACGGCGTGGCAGTGACGCGCAGGTGCTGGGTGAGATCCGGACCGGAAACGCTGTATCCAACGCGCAGCCCCGCAAGGCCGTGGGCCTTGGAAAAGGTGCGGAGGACAACGACGTTGGGGTACTTGCGGTACAGCTTGATGCCGTCCACGGCCTTCTCGTTCCTGACGAACTCCTGGTAGGCCTCATCTATAACTACGACCACGCCTGCCGGCACTGACTGGATGAACCGTTCGGTTTCCTCGGCGGTGAGGATGGGGCCCGTAGGGTTGTTTGGCGTGCAAAGCAGAATCACCTTGGTGCGGACCGTCACAGCGGCCGCCATGGCCTCGAGATCGTGGCGTCCATCGGAAAGCAACGGGATCTGGATGCTCTCGGCCCCGGCCAGCCCCACACAGATCGGGTAGGCCTCGAAGGAGCGCCACGCATAGATAACCTCATCGGCCTTGCCGTCGTGGTTCTGGCCGGCGAAGGTGGCAAGGATCTGGTTCAGTGCACCGAGGCTTCCGGCTCCGGTGACGACGTCGTCAGCGGGGACTCCCAGGAAGTCGGCGAGCGCTGTGCGCAGCTTGGTGGACAAAGGGTCCGGGTACCGGTTGATGTCCGACTGATCAGCGATTGCCTGGAGCACTGCGGGAATCGGGGGTAGCGGGTTTTCATTGGACGACAGTTTGTAACTGGTCAGGCCCTCTATTGCTACGGGAGGCTTCCCTGCAGCATATTTGGGGAGCCTGTCCACAACCGGGCGGGGACGCACGCCCTCCGGTGCGTTGTCAGAAGAATTCATGGCACCAGCCTACTTGCAGGGCTTCGGGCCATGCTGGCAGGCCCTCTGGGCAGCGCACATGAAAGCCGGCCTGTGAAAACCTGTGCGTGCGAAAACCAGCGCATGGGAAACAGGGCGCATGTGAAAGCATGGGCGTATGGGTTCATTCATTGTGCGCGTCCTGATCAACGGGCTGGCCCTCTGGGTTGCCAGCTGGATTCTGCCGGGGATGGATATCTCGACTTCGGCAACCACCAACGCAGTAGGCAACGCGGGCGTCACTCAAGGCGGCGACACATTGGGCGTGGTTCTTGCCTACCTCTTCATAGGGCTCATTTTTGGCATCGTCAATGCCTTTGTCCGGCCTTTGGTCAACCTGCTCTCCCTCCCGATCACGATCCTCACTCTCGGCCTGTTCACTATTGTCATCAACGCGGCCATGTTGTCCCTCACAGCGTGGCTCAGCAGCTACACGCCAGTACACCTCACCATCGACCGTTTCTTTTGGACCGCAGTTCTCGCAGCGATCATCATCAGCCTGATCTCCATGGTGGCCAGCTGGATTCCAGGCGGTAGGCGGTAAGGAGCGTTGGCAGGTGGTAGCAGGTATCCCACCAGCTTGTTCGACCGCTTTTTGTCAGCGCCTTCCCCGCGGGGCCGGGGGTGTTTCGCGGATCAGCTTGAACCGACTCACCTTGGCCACTCCACCAGCGCCCAGTATCCCGCCCAGGGTGGCTGTGGAAGCGGCCAGCGAAGGATCGGAACTGAGCTGCACCAGCTTCGCCCCTTCCTCGTAGCGTGAGAGCTTGTGCGCCGGCCCAATTCCCGGGTCCTCGCCGGGTTCCAGGATCACCGGATTGGTCATGGTCACCGTAACCCTGTCCTTGGTGTCCGGATTCGCTTTGCCTTCCGCACCGGGAACCCAATCCTGTTCATGCTCCAGGTGCAGGCTCCCGATGCCGGCTTGCGGCGTGATCCCGCCCACGGGTGATCCGGCTGTCACCACAAACTTGAGGTCGTACTCGGCGAGGAACGCATTGTCCTTGCTCAAGTTCATGGCATGGATTCCCCCTTGGCTATGGCCGACTGCCACCACCGCCTCGCCGGCCGCGGCACCTGCCTCAAGCAGCGCCTGACGGATGGCCTTGCTGGTTTCCGTCGAGTTGTAGCCCAGCGCTTCGGCAATCCCGGCTTCGTCCAATGGATTGCTGCCTCCTGGCGGATTGCCCGGCTGGGTGCCCGGAATCAAGACCACCCACGCCCGCGCTCCGTCCTTACCTACCTGCAGGACTTCTATTTCGCCCTCTGAAGTGGCACCGACGTGATCCAGTTCCCTGAGCATTCCTGCTGCCGACAGGTCAACGCTCTCGGTGGCGATCTCTCCCCGGCTGACCGAAACAGGACGTGGCCTGAGGAAAGCCAATCCGGGCACCGCCACGATCGCTCGCAGGACGGCACCGACATCAGTGGGCCCGACTGTCGCCCCTGAAAGGTTCGCCGCTACCGGGGGTAGCCCCATCATCAGCGCCAATATCCGGGTCAGATCCCGGACGCCTCCTTCCGTGGCGCCCCTCAAGCCAAGATCCAGGGGGCTCGGGCCAGTTGCGAGCACAGGCATTCCCATGCCCATCCGCAGCCTGATCGCCGCATGCGATTCCGCAAACTCGTATTCACGATGGCTTGCCCTGACATCGCTGCCAATCCGCTGAAGCTGTTCGCGGACCCGTCCAATCTCCCGGCCGCTCTCGCCTACGGCGATGATGGCGTTGCTTCCACTTGGGTAAGCCGAGGCCTGGTGCGGGAAGAGAGCCACCTTTACCCGCTCAGCTTCCACTTCAATTGCCTGCAGTTGGAGCACTAGTCCGTCCAGCGCGGCAGCGCCAGCAAGCAGCTCTTCGAATTGGAAGCGGATTCCGCCGACTCCGCCACGTATCCGCAAGGTGCCATCCGGCTCGGGTGTTCGAGGGTGGGGAGTTCCGCCCGCGCCGACAGGAGCGACCTCGGCCATCAGAAGCCAGGCTGGAGTTTCGATGCCACCTTCTGGGCATGGCGAAGGGTCACCGCAGCGGCCTCGCGCAAGGCATCACGCCCCCTTCGAAGGGAGGCAGCCTGCAAAGCCAGCGTGGTCCGGTAGGCACGGCCGGCCGGCGACTCCCATTGCTCAAGTTGCAATTGCGCCAGCTTGGCAAGGACGGCGTCGGCTTGGTCGGCGCAGACGCTCATCCGCCATCCGAGTTTCTGGATCTCCGCGCCTCGCGAAATACATTGCTGCGAATCCAGATCCGTTCCTCCGGCCGCCATAAGAATGCCGCTCAAGACGTTGCCCTCCTCCATGTCCATTGATGTTGTGGTAGCGACGCTACGTTGTGCTTCGGTGGCGCGGAACCGCCGTGATCGGCTATGTGGATAACCTGCCGGAAACACGGCCCGGAAGAGGATGCCGCGATCTTATGCACATAGTGAAGTCCGGCTTAATGGCGCGAGCCGAGTTCATGAAAGAATTGACTCATGCCTGAAACCGTCGCCGCCGCTGTTACCCGTACGCCCTCTGGACGCCAGGCTCTCGCCACGTCGCCGGAGCCGATCGCCTTGGGCCCGCTGGACGGCCGGTACCAGTCCGCCGTCGCTCCCCTGGTCGACTACCTGTCCGAGGCCGCTCTCAACCGCGACCGCGTCGCCGTCGAAGTCGAGTGGCTCATCCACCTGACCAGCAACAACGTACTTCCCGGCGCCGGTCCACTGACCACCGAACAGCAGGAGAAGCTGCGCTCCATCGTCACCGAATTCGACGCCGCTTCGGTCACCGAACTCGCTGAAATCGAAGCCGTCACGGTCCACGACGTCAAGGCCGTTGAGTACTACATCGGCCGCCGCCTCCCCGCGATCGGTATCGAGAACCTGACCGCTATGGTGCACTTCGGCTGCACATCGGAAGACATCAACAACCTTTCCTACGCCTTGGGCGTCAAGGGTGCCGTGGAAGATGTCTGGCTCCCTGCTGCCAGCGCCTTGGTGGAGCAGATCGAAGCGATGGCCGAGGAGAACCGCGCCGTCCCGATGCTTTCCCGCACGCACGGCCAGCCGGCCACTCCCACCACTCTTGGCAAGGAACTGGCGGTCATCACGCACCGCCTGAGCCGCCAGCTGGACCGCGTTTCCAAGACCCAGTACCTGGGCAAGATCAATGGCGCTACCGGCACGTATGCCGCACATGTCGCTTCCGTTCCCGGTGCCGATTGGGAGGCCGTGGCCCAGTCCTTCGTTGAAGGCCTGGGACTGACCTGGAACCCGCTGACCACCCAGATCGAGAGCCACGACTGGCAGGCCGAGCTCTATGCCGACGTCGCCCGCTTCAACCGCATTCTGCACAACGTCTGCACGGACATCTGGAGCTACATCTCGATTGGCTACTTCCGCCAGATCCCGGTTGCCGGCGCCACCGGCTCCTCCACCATGCCGCACAAGGTCAACCCGATCCGCTTCGAAAACGCCGAGGCCAACCTGGAGATTTCCAACGGACTGCTGGACACTCTGGGCGCGACGCTCGTTACCTCCCGCTGGCAGCGAGACCTGACCGACTCTTCCTCGCAACGCAACATCGGCGTCGCATTCGGACACTCGCTCCTCGCGATCTCGAATGTTGCCAAGGGACTGAAGGCCCTGGACGTCGCCGAGGATGTGCTGGCAGCCGACCTCGACACCAACTGGGAAGTCCTGGGCGAAGCGATCCAGATGGTCATGCGCGCCGAGGCGATCGCCGGCGTTGAGGGCATGGAGAACCCGTACGAGCGACTCAAGGATCTCACCCGTGGTCAGCGCGTCGATGCCGTCCGCATGCAGGAGTTCGTCTCGAGCCTTGGCTTGTCTCCCGAAGCCGAGGCACGCCTCCTGGCACTTACTCCAGGCAAGTACACCGGTATCGCGGACCAGTTGGTGGACCACCTGAAGTAGAACGCGGCGCTGTTCATAGTCCCGGCGTTTCCGAATCGATGTAAGGAATTGTGTCAGCATGAGGCTCTTGCTTATCCGCCACGGGCAAACCCCGGGAAACGTCTTGGGGCAATTGGACACTGCGTTTCCCGGACCGGGCCTGACTGAACTAGGCGAACGTCAGGCCGCTGCGCTCCCGGAGTCCCTCGCCAACGAGGACATCACGGCCATCTATGCATCCACGCTGGTTCGCACCCAACTGACGGCCGCCCCGCTTGCAAAAGCCCTAGGGCTCGAGGCCACCGTGTTGCACGGCCTGCAGGAGATTGAGGCCGGGGCCTTGGAGAAGCTCACCGACCACGAATCGCACCACCGGTACATGAGCACCGTTTTCGCCTGGACTGACGGTGATCTCGACCTCCGCATGCCGGGCGCGGGTGATGGCCACGAGTTCTTCGCCCGCTACGACGCTGCCATTGCCAAGGTGGCAGCGGCAGGCGACGAAACCGCCGTCGTCGTCAGCCATGGTGCCGCAATCCGCTGCTGGGCAGGTCGCCGAGCCGTGGATGTTGGCCGCGAGTTCGCCGCCACCCACCAACTGCAGAACACCGGCATCGTGGCGCTCGAAGGCGACCCGGAGGTCGGTTGGCGCCTGCTCCACTGGGACCAGAGCCCGGTAGGCGGACTTGCCTTGGCCGACCGGACAGTCGAAGATCCCACCGGTGACGCCGTCGAATGACGGCGGCTTGAGATCAATCCCAATGCACCGGTATTTCTCCGGACGCTTACGCGTAGGAAACACCGCGGTAACCCCTGCTTCTTAGGCTTGATAGGCATAACCCCCTCCGGCGAAAGAGGTTCCGATGCAGACCAATCCGCGGCTCAACATCAGACAGGTCACCTGGGCTAACCCGGTGGGTGCAGACCTCCGCGCGGCGCAGCAGGCGGAACTGGACGCACGTTTCGGCAACTCGGACCACGAGCCCGGACCCGCACCATCGGAAGCGGATACTGCCGTTTTCGTCGTTGCCTACGAAAAGTGCTCCGGCCAGCCCCTGGGTTGCGGAGGGCTAAGGATTCTGGATGCCGAAACTGCGGAAATCAAGCGTCTATACGTCGTCCCCTACGCGAGGGGCTCAGGAGTGGCCAGCTCCATCCTTGCCGCGCTCGAAGCGCAGGCGCATGCCCATGGTTTCAGCATGATCACAGCGGAGGCGGGGTCGGCCCAATCGGACGGCCGCAGCTTCTACGAGAGCGCCGGCTTCGCTGCAGTGCCCAACTTCGGCCCCTACATTGGTGTCAGCCACTCGCAGTGCTACGCCAAGCCGATCGATTCACACAGCGCCTCGCACACGGCGATGGCGTAAGGGCAGGCTGTCCCACCGGCCACGGGCGCCCTCCGGCTCCACCTCCCGCCCCGGATCAATCCAGCCGGATCACTCCAGGCTTCGTCCGCCCTGCCCCAGATGTGCCCGGTTCAGGGCTTCGATTTCTTCATCGCTCAGGTCGTCGAAGCTCTTGGCCTCGTGTTTGTCGCTCCGGGAGAACCGGACGAACATCAGGATGATGAGGGGAAGATCGACGATCTCCGCGAGGAACCACATCAGGTCTCCCGCGAGTTGCTGGTCCCGCAGCGGTGAGGGGAACCAGGCTGGCTGATTGCCCAAGACTGACGTGGCGCCGTCAAGAATTCCAGGGCTGAGCCGCATGAGGACCCCAGGCACCGCATCGGCGAGCAGTTCGATGAATACAAAGATGAACTCGACCACAATGAGCGATGAGGTGCGTCCGGCGCCGTCTTCCATGATCGGTACGGTCATGAGGAGTCCCATGACGGGTACCAGCAAAGTCAGGATGACGTCGGCGGCCGGGTTGGTCCGGAGCACGTAGAAGAACGGCGTCAGGAACAGCGTGAACATGGCGAGCCCCAGCAGTGCCGCCACGAGCGTGTTGCTGAGCATGCGAACGAGCCGGTGCCCTAGGACTGCTTCCACCCTCGCAGCGCCCACGGGCCCAAGGGTCTGCCGCGCAAGGGTTAGCGGCTTGCCCAGGCCAATCAACAGCGGGACCACAAACAGATAGGACGTCACCTTGAGGGTGAATGCCCACCGCAGGTCGTGGCTGTAGGTTCCCGGGAATCCAAAGCTCAGTGCCGCGAAACTGCCCAGGCCAAGGACGAAGAAGGCAAACGAGTTCCACAAGGGCCAGCGGATATCCCGGCGCCTGGCAGCAATCAGCCCCTTTGAATACAGGGCGACCGCGGCAATAAGAATAACCAGGGCGGGCCAGTTCATTGACCAGGCGCCTAACACTGCGCTCAACGGTGGCATGGTCAGTGGTCCACATCGGAAGGCCGGGCGCCCAGCCCGCCGCTACGGTGGGTTTTATCGATCTTCATGGTGTTCCTCCAGCGCGTTCCCCGGTGTGCCGCATGGTGCGCGAATCGGCGTGTCGTGTTGTGCCCTGAACCGGGTGCACCGTATCCATGTTACGGAGTCGCCCCGAGCATGGCACGCCGCAGGAGACGCGGGCGCCCAGCCTCGGCTAATCTCGCATTATGGAAAAGGCTGACATCACGTTCCGGACCCGCAAGTGGATACGTCCGGAGGACCTCAATGCCAACGGCACGCTGTTCGGTGGAAGCCTGCTGAAATGGATCGACGAGGAAGCCGCAATCTACGCAATCCTCCAACTCGGCAACGGCCGCGCCGTCACCAAGTACATCTCGGAGATCAACTTCGTCAGCTCGGCCGTCCAGGGCGATCTGGTGGAGATGGGCCTGACCGCGGTCCGCTTCGGCCGGACCTCGCTGACCATGCGTGCGGAGGTGCGCAACATGATCACCCGCGACAGCATCCTGACCATCGAGGAAATCGTGTTCGTCAACCTCGGGCACGACGGCCGGCCGGAACCGCACGGCTACACGGAAATCACCTATGACCGTGACCGCATCCCCACGCACCACCTGACGCAAGCGCTCCACGAGGACTGAGCGCCCGACGTCGGGCCCGCCCTAAGTGGCGGGCCCGACCAAAAGCTTTTCCCCGGAAACGGGTGCTGGCGGCCGCGAACTTCGCGGCCGCCAGCTTGCTGCGGTCAGCGCCTGTCGAAGGTCAGACCGCCGGGGACCTGGAATGTCGGCATGAGTTCCAGCATGCCCACATTGACGTGGCGCGGGGTTTCGATGGCGTAGTCGAGGGCGTTCACGATATCGTCAGTGGTCAGCGACTCGTAGCCTTCGTAGTACGTCTTCCACGCTTCTTCCATAGCCTCAGGTGTGCCGCCCATGTTCCGGCCGAAGATCTCGGTTTCCACCCGGCCGGGGCAGATCTCGGTCACGCGGATGCGCTTGCCGACCGTGTCATTCCTGAGCTGGCGGGAGATCTGGTGCACGGCCGCCTTCGTGGCGTGGTACACCGTGTGGCCGTAGAAGTTGTAGACGCCTGCGATCGAGCTGATGTTGATGATGTGGCCCAGATCGCGCTCCACCATGCCCGGCAGGACCAGCCGTGTCAGCTGAAGCAGGCCCCGAAGGTTGACGTCGATGAGCTCGTCGATGTCCTGCTCGGACGAGTCCAGGAGGTTGCCGGGCCGGGAAACTCCGGCGCAGTTGACCAGGACGTCGATCTTCAGTTCGCTCACGACGGCGGTCAGCGCCGCTGTGTCGGTCAGGTCAACTACGTGCGGGATGGCGCCCGTACGGTCGGCCAGTTCGCTGAGGCGTTCCTCGTTGCGGGCCACGGCGTGAACGGTCAGGCCTCTCTTGGCCAGTCGCTCCGTGATCGCGGCACCCATACCGGTTGACGCTCCGGTGACGAGGGCGGTGTTGTAGTCGGAAAAAGACATCGGTTCTCCAAAGAGTGGAAATGGAAGGCACGAAGTGTGCCGGAGGTCAGCGGCGCCTAAGCGTCGCGCAGGGGTTCGTGGGCCCGGTCCTTGACCGTGCTCACGGCTGCAAGCGTGCCGAGGGCCGTGATGACTGCGTAGAAGGCGGGCATGTAGATGTTGCCGGTGCTGCTGATGAGCCAGGTCATCAACAACGGGGCCGTTCCGCCGAAGAGCGCGGAGGAGATGTTGTAGCCGAGGCCGTAGGCGGAGTACCGGACACGGGTGGGGAACAGCTCAACGATCAGGATGTGGATGACGGCCGTGTGGCCCGCGAAGACGATGGCCATGATCGAGGCGCCAAGGATGGCCAGGCCCATGTTTCCCGTTGCGATGAGGGCGTAGGACGGGATGCCCAGGATGGTCATGGCGATGGCGGAGCCGGCGATGACCTTCTTGCGGCCGATGCGGTCGGACAGGGCACCCATGAAAGGAATGGCGATGCAGATGACAACCAGGCTGCAGGCGGTGATGAACAGTGCCTCGCCGATGGTGAAGTTGAGCTGCTTGCCCTTGAGGAACGTAGGCATGTAGGAGAACAGGACGTAGTAGCCGGAACCGTTCATGAGCGGGATGAAGAGGGCCAGAACCATGGCCCGGCGGTGCTCAGCGGACTGGAAGGCTTCTTTGAGCGGGTTCTTGGAGAGGCCGCCCTCTTCCTTGAGCTTTGTGAAGTTGGGGGTGTCTGCGATGGCCTTGCGGATGTACCAACCGATGACGCCCATGGGGATGGCGACCAGGAACGGAATGCGCCATGCGAAGGAACCGAAGCCGCCGCCGTCGATCGCGGACTGGGTGAGCCAAGGAGACATTGAGAACGCCACGAGGGTGCCGGTGAGCAGTGCTGCGAACGACGCGATCTGTGCGTAGGAGGTGATGATGCCGCGCTTGCCTTCAGGGGCGTGTTCAGCGAGGAAGGTCATGGCGCCGGCGGCCTCGCCGCCAACCGAGAAGCCCTGCAGGAGCCGCAGGAGGACGAGCAGGATTGGCGCTGCGATGCCGATGGCCGCGTACGTGGGCAGGACCCCGATACCGGCGGTGGCGACGCTGATCAGCAGAATGACGAAGACCAGTAGCTTTTGCCTGCCTATCCGGTCACCCAAGTAGCCACAAACAACTGCGCCAAGGGGCCGGACGAAGAACGAGACTGCGTAGCCGGCGAACACGAACAACAGGGCGTTGTCCGGGTTGCCCGGGGCAAGGAACACCAAGGCAAGCGTTCCGGCCATGAAGGCGAAGATGCCGTTGTCATAGAGTTCCACGAAGATGCCAACGCAGCCTGCGGTGACAACCTTGCGCGTTTGACGGCCCGTGAGCCGTTCATGCTGCACTTGCGCAGCGTTGGTGTTTGCGGTCATGACATTTCCTTCTTGATGTTGAGCGTAGCAACTGCTACTGGTATTGGCGACAGGTCTTTAGCTGCATGCTGCAACTGGTAAGTCCTGCCACTGGGGTCGGCATCCAATGCCAAGGAGTCCGAAGACTGTGTTGACGGATTCGCGGAGGGTTTCAAGTTGCGCCCGCGAGCGCCGATGGGCGGAAGTTGCCTCTGCCACCGTTGATTTCCTGAAGCGGACCTTGTGGCCCGGGCGGGCTTGGGCAAGGACATCCAGGCCGATACTGGTGACGACGGCGAGGACTGGATATCCGGCGGTAACGCCGCGGCCCCGATGCAGTACCAGCAGTTCTTCACGTGAGGGAACTTCGACGGCGCCAACCGGGACCCCGCGTGAAAGCACTTCACCGCTTGAGGTTCTTTCCGGCAGTTCGCCGCCGAGCCTCAAGCCGATGTGGTTGCTCCGGCCACTCACGGCGTATTCCGATGTGAAGAGCAACTCGGCGGAATCGCCAAACTCGGCGACATCCGGACCGTCGGTCACATCGACCATCAATTCCTGCCCCATGTCCGGCCGTTCAAGACCAAGCCGGAAGAGCGGAAGGTCGAAGTACGGTTGGCGAACGGGACCCACGCTGCGGCGGGTGAGGAGTGTGGTTCCTTCCTTGAGCTGCAGGCCGAAGCCCACAACGGTGTCCGGAGCACAACTACCCAGCAGCATCGGCGCCTCCACGGAGCCGTGGATGGCCAGGTAGGCACGGAGACCCCGGTTGATTCCCCGGATGGCTACCGTCTCGCCCGCCCGGACCGAAACCGGTTCCCACTGGCTGCTCGGACGCCCTCCGACGGTGAGTGTCAGGGGTGCCCCCGTGACTGCGATCAGGATGTCGGACTGTGCCTTCATCCTGAAGTCGAGGGCCGTGATCTCCACCAAGGGATCGTTGTCGAGGTTGCCGGCCAGGATATTGGCGGCCCGGGCAGAATACTGGTCCAGGGCGCCGTTGACCGGCAGTCCAAAGCGCGGTCCCCGGAAACGGCCAAGGTCTGTGACCACGGAATTACCCGGTTGCTGGATGAGGATGTGCCCGTTCATGGCCTTGGTTCCAGTTCCTTGCCGACGTAAGAGTCGAATTCGCCGGCTTCGATAGGACGGAACCGGAGAACATCTCCTGGCTTGTAAGGGACCAGTGGTTCACGACGAATGTTCAGGACGGTCAAAGGGGTCTGACCGATGACGCACCAACCACCCGGCGCGGACGCGGGAGCGATGACGGCTTGGCGTCCAGCCACTGCCACTGCCCCTGCCGGGACGCTGAGGCGCGGATCCTTGAGGCGCGGCACGGGCTTGGGGAACGCCGGGCCGTCCATCATGGGCGAGCCGGCAGGAGCACCCAGGCAGCGAACCGTGTAGGTCTTCTCGGTGTGAAGGCGGATGACTTCCTCGGTGGAGATGCCCTGTTGCTCGGCTACCTTCTCCAGGTCGGGACCGTATTCGCCGCCGTAGGCCACCGGGACGTCAAATTCACGCGGTGCTGGTGCGGTGCCGGCTGACCGGCCCATTTCAAGGAGCCCCAGCTTCACGAACGCGCGCACCTGGCGGGCCGACACCAGGACGGGATCGAATTCCACCAGCACGGAATCGTAAGTGGGAACCGCGCCATGAAGGCCCTCGGCGCCACAGCTCTCCAGCCAGTCAGCAAGACGGTGGACCGTGAGCCAGTTGTCCTCGCTTGCTTCAGCGAGGGCGACAACGCGCAATGCGGAGTCTCCGGATTCGTAGATCTCGGTGGGAGCCGTAGTGAGAACGGACATGTCAGGCCGCCTTCCTCTTGGCATCCATGACTTCGGCCAACGGGGCGATACGGACCCCGGCCGAAATGAGCTCCGAGCGAATGAGCCGGGCGAGCTCGACGGCGCCGGGGTTGTCTCCGTGAAGCAGGACAGTGTCAGTCGAGATGTCGATGTCCGTGCCATTCGCGCAGCGGATCTTGCCTTCGCACACCATGCGGACCGTTCGCTCCACAATGACCGAGGGATCGTGCAGTACGGCGTCGGGCTGGCTGCGCGGGACCAGGGTCCCGTCTTCCTGGTAGGCGCGATCGACGATGCCGACAATGGCTACGTCCAGGCCGGCGGAACGTGCCGCCTTGGCCAACTCGCCCTCCTGAGCGACCACGATGAGTTCGTCGTCCATGCGGGCGGCGGCCTCAGCCACGGCCGCAGCGTAATCCGCACGCACTGCCACGAGATTTCCCAGCCGGCCGTGCGGAGCAATGTGGGTCACCTTGGTGCCGTGGAAGGCTGCGAAGCCGTTCAGGGCCCCCAGCTGGTAAAGGACATCGGCGCGCACCTCGTTGGCAGTGAGGCCCATGTCCCGGCGGCCGAAACCACGCAGGTCCGGGAAGCTCGGATGAGCTCCGATACCCACCCCGCGGCGAACGCATTCGGCGACGGTGGCGTCCATGATGTCGGGATCGCCCGCGTGGAACCCGCAAGCGATATTGGCGCTTGAAACGATCTCCAGAAGATCGGTGTCGCTGCCTATGGTGTAGGCACCGAATCCCTCTCCAAGATCCGCTACAAGATCAATTGTCGGGTTCACGTGGTTCTCTTTCCGTGGTTCTGCATTGGGGCCCGGTAATTCCATACGAACGGCAGGAATATCCGGTAAACTCAGTCGCCTTTTCGATTGAAAGTGTTTAGCTAAAATTCTTCAATCCGGCGAACTGTCGATAATTCTTTGGTGATAGAAGTCTCGCACCCGAGAAGTTCGGGCACAAAGACCTATTCGCTATCACGGGATAGCTCCCGGTTATGACCTAGGGCACACATGCTGCTGGCAGGGACCGCATGGCGCCGGACCGCCGTCGTCGTCCTCCTTGTTGAAGGTCGACGACGGCGGGTCGCCAAATGCGTCTATATTTGGGTATCGGGACAATTGGTTGATGGGGAGTCAACGAACTGTCGGTAAATAGTTGGGAAACGCCACCATGGGGATGTGGATCTCAAATTAGTCGCTGAGAGACAGGTCACACAAAGACGGATTGTGTGTCCCTACATAGAATTTCCTTATGGCATCCAGGCCCCAATGAGGACCTGGAGGAAGGCAGACCCATGGATACGCGGAAGCTCTCGTATTTTGTAAAGATCGTCGATTCGGGGAGCATCACCAAGGCCGCCGCAGCGCTCCACGTCGCCCAACCCGCCCTCAGCCAGCAGGTGTCGGCGCTGGAAAGCGATTTGAAGCAGCGCCTGCTGATCCGCAGTAAGCAGGGAGTCGAGCCAACCGCTGCGGGACACACCCTCTATCGCCACGCCCAGACCATCCTGCGGCTCGTGGAACAAGCCCGGCTGGACGTAGCGGCATCCGGGGCCGCACCGTCGGGCAGGGTGTCCATCGCCATCGCACCGTACAGCATGGCTTCGAGCCTGACGCCGCAGATCATCCGCGAGGTCGGCAGGCGATACCCGGACATTGTGGTGCACCTGACGGAGATCTTCGGCGGCGTGCTGAGCGAGGCAATCAAGAACGGCCGCCTGGACATGGCCCTGATCTACGAGCCAGGGAAGATCCGCGGAGTGCAGTTCACCACCATGATTGTGGAAGACCTGCACTTGGTGACCCATGAGGACGTCGATGTGGCCCAGGGTCGAACAACGGTCACCCTCGAAGAAGCCAGCAGCCTTGGGCTATTCCTCCCCGAAAAAAACCACACCCTGCGCCAGATCATCGAGAAGGGACTGGCTGACCACGGGTTGCCCCTGCGCCTTGTAGGCGAAGTGGAATCGGTTCCGTCACTCGTTCGACTCATCCGCGCAAACCTCGGGGCCACGGTGCTGCCTAAATCGGCCGCTGATGCGCTCTTCCCTGATGAGAACTTCAAGGTATTGCGGATCGTCGAACCGGCCCTGCAGAGCAAGATTGCCCTGTGCACCCCCGACCACGAACCGCTGTCCGAGGCCGCCTCCGCAGTGCTCATCCTGGTCAAGGAGATGCTCCAGCAACAATTGATCAGCAAGTACGCGGCCGATCCAGCCGAAGCGTGATCCATCCATAACATTGCCTTATCCGGACAGACATCTTTGGTCTTATTCACCGGCGTTTTTATTTCCTATTATCGAATTAGCAAGTAATTCGAAAGCGGCTCGCGGATTCCGTGAACCCAATCAAAGGAACAGCGGTGAAAAAGATCAGCCAGACCCGGTGGGCTTCGAATCCAACCCTCGGAGCGATCAGTGCACGGACCGGATTCCACTGCCCAAGGAACGGTTTCTGGCGTCCAGTAGGCGGGTTCGGCGAACCCCTCTTCGTCTTCGAAGGAAGCCTCATGCCGGCCCACGCTGGACACAGCATCGAGTGGTACCTGGTCGACGCACGGCCAGGACACCCTGGACTGGACTGACTTGAGGTTTCCTCAAACCC
The DNA here is from genome assembly GCF_058244265.1 of Arthrobacter sp. SE2. Taxonomy (NCBI): domain Bacteria; kingdom Bacillati; phylum Actinomycetota; class Actinomycetes; order Micrococcales; family Micrococcaceae; genus Arthrobacter; species Arthrobacter sp. SE2. The sequence goes on from NZ_JBZAYA010000014.1 coordinate 28,594, forward strand.
AGTCCACCACTCAAGGCGCCTTGCCCCTGGCAAGGCGCCTTCTTCGTGCCCGGAAACGGGCGCGCAAAAAGCTCTCAGGGCGCGCAAAAGGCCGGCCACCGCATTCGGTGACCGGCCCCAGCGAGACAATCAGTCTTCGACCAGGAGTCCCTTGGCCTTCAGCTTCTCCGTCAGCCCGCACAGCTCGATGGTGGTGCCTCCTGCGTGGTAGGCCTTGATGAGCTCGCGTTCGGCGTCGTCCCGGGCCTGGGAGAGCGCGATGACCTCTTCAGCTTCTTCACGGCGGACCACCACGACGCCGTCAGCGTCACCGCGGAGGATGTCGCCGGGGTAGATGATCTCATCGCCGAAGACGAGTGGGTGGTTGATCGGCCCAAGGGTTTCTTTGACCGTGCCCTTGATGCAGACGCTGCCCGAGAAAACCGGGAGGCCCAGTTCGATGAGGTCCTGGGTGTCCCGCACACCGGAATCCGTCACCATGGCCGCAATGCCCTTGGCTTTCATGGCGTTGCCCAAGACGTCGCCGAAGGTTCCGGCGTCGGAGAATTCCTGCGCGCCGACCAAGACGACATCGCCGGCTTGGGCGTAGTGGATGGCGACCTGCAGCATGAGGTTGTCCTGCGGGGCACAAGCCACGGTCACGGCCGGCCCACAGAAGGACATGGAGCGGTCGATCGGCTTGATCTTGGAACTCAAGGCGCCGCGGCGGCCCTGGGCTTCGTGGATGGTCGCGGAGGAGAACGCCGCGAGGCGGCTGACGACGTCGGCGTCCGGCCTCTGGAACTTAGTCTTGACGTGGATCATTTTCTGAATCTTTCTCTTGGCTGGCTGCTGGAGTGCCTGTGGGGCTTAGTTGAGGGCGCTGACTGCCTTGCGGATCGAGTCCACGCCGGCGTTGATGGTCTCCAGCGATGTGGCGAAGGAGATCCGGAAGTACGGGCCAAGGCCATAGGCCGAGCCCTGGATGACGGCAACCGCGGCCGCGTTGAGGAGGTACAGCGTGAAGTCCTGGTCATTTTCGATCACGGTGCCGTCAGGAGCGGTCTTGCCGATGACGCCGCTGCAGTTCACGTAGGCGTAGAAGGCGCCCTCGGCCGGGGCCACCGAAAGTCCGTCAATCGCGTTGAGGCCCTCGACGGCGACGTCCCGGCGCTTGCGGTACACCTCCACACTGTCCCGGACGAACGACTGATCGCCGTTCAGGGCGGCCGCCGCAGCTGCCTGGCTGACCGACGACGGGCATGAGGACGTCTGCGACTGCAGCTTGTTCATCGCCGCGATCAAAGGCGCCGGGCCCACGCCGTAACCAAGGCGCCAACCGGTCATCGCGTAGGCCTTGGAGACGCCGTTGACCAGCAGGATGCGGCTGCGCAGGGAAGGAACCGCCGTGACGAGGCTGGTTACCCGGCCGTCGCCGAAGTGGATTTCGTCGTAGATCTCGTCGGTGAGGATGTAGACATGCCGGAATTCCTCAAGGACGGCACCCAGGGCCTGCAGTTCTTCGCGTGAGTACACGGCTCCCGTCGGGTTGGACGGAGCGTTGAGGATGAGCCATTTGGTCTTGGGCGTGATGGCTTCGCGGAGGGCGGCCGGTGTGAGCTTGAAGCCGGTGTCTTCTCCGCAAGCGACTATCACGGGCGTGCCGTCGTTGGCGAGGACCATGTCCGGGTAGGACACCCAGTAAGGTGCGGGGACGATGACCTCGTCGCCTTCGTTGAGCGAAGCCATGAGTGCTACGTAGAGGACTTGCTTGGCACCGCCGCCTATGGTCAGCTGGTTCGCTTCGTAGTGCACGCCGGTGTGGCTTTCAATCCGGCGGAGGATAGCGGTCTGCAGCTCCGGCGTTCCAGTCACCGAGGTGTATTTGGTCTGGCCGGCGTTGATCGCTTCGATCGCGGCCGCCTTGATGTGGTCAGGGGTGTCGAAGTCCGGCTCGCCGACGGTCAGGTCGATGATCGGAATGCCTTCGGCTCGTAGTTCACGGACGCGGGCGGCGGCCGCAACGCTCGCTGAGGACTTGATGCGTGTGACCCTCGACGCCGGCAGGTACTCGGACATTTGTCTTCTCCAGAATCGTGAAACTCAGGATTCGGGTGTCGAATCCCCAATTTCGAGACTAGGCACTGCCGGGCGCCGTGGATAAGACCTAATGTGCGTGGATCAATAAGAGGCCCTTATGACCACCTGATCCATATAGGGATTCTGTGGTCATTTAGGGACGTTTCAACCCCATATGGGAATCTTCCATGCACTTCGCTTATGGGTTCACGCGGTATTGGTATTTCCGCGGCGGAGCGTCCAGGGCCTAGATTCTTCAGATCAGAGAAGCCATGATCCATCAGAGCCGGGTCGGAAAGGGAGCACATGCAAGCTCAATCTTGGTCCACTCCCCGCCGCTCGACGACAGGCAGGTACACGTACCGCTCCAAGGCGCCAATGGTGGGTGAGGAGCGCGCACCGGCCACCGGTGAACACGACAAGCTCATCCATTCGCTCACGGCCCATAAGCAACTCTTATCTCAAGCAACAAGCGCCATCCGGACATTGACCGCTGCCCGCAACGAGATGATCGCCCAGGCCCTTGAAGACGGGCTCACCTTGGCCACAATTTCCGCGCTGACCGGGGAAAATATTCGGGCCGTCCGAACCATCGGTTTGGCTTATGACGACCTTCACCCGAGTGAGCTTCCGCGAGGCGCACATGTGGATGGCCTGAGGGCGAAAAGCGAGCAACTCAAAGCAGCCGAAAGGCACCGCGACCAGATCGTTAATCAGCGGGAAGCGTTGATTGTCACTGCGCTCCGCACCCAAGCTTGCGATGACCTTGAACTTGCCTCGCTGACCGGCCTCACACCCGACCATATCCGCAGGTCAACACGGGGCATCGCGCGCTCCGCCTAGCTTCCGCGGGCGAGAGCGTAGACGGCGCCTCACTCTTTCCTTGCCGGCGGCGTCCTGCAGCTAAACAGTTCCTGTGTTCCTGTTTTCCTGGCGATGAGCACTGTCAATGCGCGGGCTGACGTTGAAATCGGCTCAAAATGTTGGATCGATCGCGCACCAACGCTCCAGATGCGCTTCACACTCAGCACCCGGTCGTGCTCATCCGTGGCAACCAACGGCGGACTTCCCTGCCCTGCCATGGGCCTGCGTTTCCAGCACAGACTGACTACCGTCGCGTGCTCCCAGAATTCCACGGCAGTCACGAAGAATTCGCGCCCCTCATCATCCAGGAACAGCCCGGACTGCGGGACGTAAACAGCCCGAAGGTCGTACTCCACGGGGCCTGAACGCCTTGCAACCGGCGGTTGGGCAATGGCTTCAGTTTGTTGAGGATTGAGATCTGGTTGCGGGACCACGGCATGCTCCATTGAAATTGCGGACGACCCCCCTCGACCGCCCCCAAGCGGCCTCGGGATATCCAATGTAGCTCCGTCCAAGGACCTCCGGAAGAGTACCGACTACCTACCTAGTTCAGTAGCTCGACGGCGTGTCACCTGTCCCGCCAAAGGGCGCTCCGCCGTCGGGGGCTGTTGGGATGAACTTGTCCGCGAGGGCTTCCGTGCCGCGCGCCAGCAGCGCGACATCGGCGCCGACCAGCACGAACGACGCCCCGGCGTCCATGTACGCACGCGCCGTGGCTTCATTGAAGGCGTTGACGCCGCCGGGCTTGCCCGCTGTCTTCGCCGCGGTGAGGCAGTGTTCGACGGCGGCGCGCACCTTCGGGTGTTCCTGCTCGCCGAGCAAGCCCATGGACGCCGCGAGGTCGGAGGGCCCGAGGAAGATGGCGTCGACGCCGTCGACCGCCAGGATCTCTTCCACGGCGGCGACGGCGGCCTCGGTTTCGATCTGGACCGTGACGCTGATGGTCTCGGCGGCCCGGGCGAGGTAGCCCGGGATGCGGTTCCAGCGCGAGGCGCGGGCCAGGGCCGAGCCGACGCCGCGCACGCCATGCGGCGGGTATCGCACGGCTGAGACGGCGGCCTTGGCTTCCGCGGCGGAGTTGACCATGGGGATGAGCAGGTCCTGCACTCCCAGATCCAGGTATTGCTTCAAGAGCACAGTGTCATTGGCAGGCGGACGGACCACGGCTTGAACGGGGTAGCCGCGGACGGCCTGGAGCTGGGCGAGGATGGATTCGAGGCCGTTGGGGCTGTGTTCGGCGTCGATCAGGAGCCAGTCCAGACCCGCCCCGGCGCACAGTTCGGCAATGAGCGGGCTGCCGGAACACACCCACATCCCGGCGAGTGGCCGGCCGGCAGGGCCGGTTTGGTTCCGCAGGGCTTCGCGGAACGTGCGGTCTGGTTCTACTCGAATCGGCATGTGACAACTCCCAAGGGTCCGTAGTCGGCGTGGACGGTATCGCCCTTGTACACCCAGAGCGGGCGGGTGAAGGAGCCGGCGAGGATGATCTCCCCGGCCTTCAGCCCGTCCCCGTGCGGGGCGATCTTGTTAACGAGCCAGTGCACGCCGTTGGCCGGGTGGTCCAGCACGCCCGCGGCGACGCCGGTCTCCTCCACGATCTGGTTCTTGTACAGGATCGCCGAGACCCAGCGGAGGTCCACCGCGTCCGGGCGGACCGGGCGCCCGCCCACCACCATGGCACCCATCGCGGCATTGTCCGAGATGGTGTCCACGATGGTCCGGCCCTCCATCTCGATCCTGGAATCCAGGATCTCAAGGGCCGGAACCACGTAGTCCGTGGCGTTCAGGACGTCGAAGATCGTACAGCCCGGCCCGGCGAGGTCCTTCTTGAGCACGAACGCCAGCTCGACCTCCACCCGGGGGTGGGTGTACTGGTCCCACGGCACGGAGCACCCGGTTTCCAGGACCATGTCATCGAAAATCGCGCCATAGTCCGGTTCGGTGATGCCCGTGGCAGCCTGCATGGCCTTGGACGTCAGCCCGATCTTGCGACCCACCAGCTTCCGGCCCGCGTCCTCGTTGCGGCGGCGCCACAATTGCTGGACGGCGTAGGAATCCTCCACCGTCATCTCCGGGTAGCGGGCAGTCAGGCGTGGAACCGGGGTCCGGGACCGGCCTGCTTCCAGTAGTTCGTCCGCAATGGTTTCTATCGTCTTCGGGTCAAGCATCTCCACACTCCGTTCGGCCATCCTGCGGTCAGCATACGTTGAGGGCTGCGGGCCTAGAGCTGCGAGCCGACCTTGAAACCCATCTTTTCGCCGGCGGGGCCGCCGTCGGGCTGGCGTGTGTAGGAGAAGCCGTCGGCGCCCACGGTGACCGCCATTTCGCTCTTTTCCTCGCGGATGATGACCGGCTGCGGGTTGCCGTCCAGGTCCAGGACGAGGGAGGCCTCGGTGTACCAGGAGGGGACCACAGGGTTGCCCCACCAGTCGCGGCGCTGGTTGTCGTGGACGTCCCAGGTGACGGTGGGGTTGTCCGGGTCCCCGGTGTAGTAGTCCTGGGTGTAGATCTCGATGCGGTGCCCGTCCGGGTCCAGGATGTAGAGGTAGAAGGCGTTGGAGACGCCGTGCCGGCCGGGGCCGCGTTCGATCCGGTCACTGATGCGCAGTGCGCCCATCTTGTCGCAGATCTGGATGATGTTGTGCTTCTCGTGGGTGGAGAAGGCGATGTGGTGCAGGCGGGGACCGTTGCCGCCGGTCAGGGCGGTGTCGTGCACGGTCTGCTTGCGGTGCATCCACGCGGCGTACGTGACGCCGTCGGAATCCTTGATGTCTTCGGAGACCCGGAAGCCGAGGTCCTCGAGGTAGGCCCGGCCCCGGGGAACATCGGGAGTGACCTGGTTGAAGTGGTCCAGGCGGACCAGTTCGCCGGCCGAGTAGAGGTCGTAGCGCTGGGTGAGGCGTTCGACGTGTTCGACGTCGTAGAAGAACTCGTAGGGGAAGCCCAGCGGGTCCTCGACGCGGACGGAGTCGCCGACACCCTTGGTGAAGCCGTCCTTGCGGCGCTCCACCCGGCAGCCGAGCTCACGGTAGTATGCCTCCGCGGCGTCGACCTCGGCCGGGGACTTCACCCGGTACGCGAACGCGGCGGCTGCGGCGACCGGTCCCTTGCGCAGGACCAGGTTGTGGTGGATGAACTCCTCGAACGAGCGGAGGTAGATCGTGTCCTCGTCTTCCTCGGTGATGTGCAGGCCGAGCAGGTCCACGTAGAACTCGCGGGATTTGGCGAGGTCCGTGACCACGAGTTCGAGGTAGGCGCAGCGGACGATATCCGGAGCCGGGACGGTGGGGGTGGCGACGAAGTTGGTCATGGGGTTCTCTCTTCTTTGAAAGGGGTCTTTTAGTGCTCGGTACCCAACTGACTCGCAGTAAGTGTCGTTTTGGAGCCTCAAAACGACAACAAGTGCGAGCTAGTTGGGCTACCCGGGCCTAGGCGCCGAATTTAGGGGTATGGACCGCGCCGAGGGTGATGTGCACGGCCTGCTGGTCGGTGTAGAAATCGATGGAGCGGTAGCCGCCTTCGTGTCCGAGGCCGGAGGCCTTGACGCCGCCGAACGGGGTGCGCAGGTCCCGGACGTTGTGGCTGTTCAGCCAGACCATGCCGGCTTCGACGTTCTGGGCGAAGTTGTGGGCGCGGGTCAGGTTCTGGGTCCAGATGTAGGCCGCCAGGCCGTATTTGGTGTTGTTCGCCAGGGCGAGGGCTTCGTCGTCGTTCTCGAAGGGGGTGATCGCGACGACGGGTCCGAAGATCTCCTCCTGGAAGATCCGTGCGTCGGGGGCGACGTCGGCGAACACGGTCGGGGCGATGTAGTTGCCTTCCGGGAGGTGTTCCGGGCGTCCGCCCCCGGCGAGGAGGCGGCCCTCGGTTTTGCCGATCTCCACATAGGAGGCGACCTTAGCGTAGTGCTCAGGGTGGACGAGGGCGCCGACCTGGGTCTTGGGGTCGTGCGGGTCCCCGACGACGATATTCTTCGCGCGGGCGGCGTACTTTTCGCAGAACTCGTCGTAGATGGCGCGTTCGACGAGGATGCGGGAGCTGGCGGTGCAGCGTTCCCCGTTGAGGGAGAAGACCCCGAACAGGGCCGAATCGATCGCGGCGTCCAGGTCGGCGTCGGCGAACACGACGCACGGGGACTTGCCGCCCAGCTCCATGGACAGGCCCTTGAGGTTGGCCGCGGCGTTGCGGAAGATCGTCTGGCCCGTGGTGGTCTCACCCGTGAAGGAGATCAGCGGCACGTCCGGGTGCTTGACGAGGGCGTCGCCGGCTTCCTCGCCGAGGCCGTTGACCAGGTTGAACACGCCGTCGGGCAGGCCCGCGTCCTTGAAGATGGTCGCCCAGAGGGAGGCCGAGAGGGGGGTGAACTCGGCAGGCTTGAGGACCACGGTGTTGCCGGTGGCCAGGGCCGGGGCGAGCTTCCAGGACTCGAGCATGAACGGGGTGTTCCACGGCGTGATCAGGCCCGCGACGCCGATCGGCTTGCGGTTCACGTAGTTGATCTGTGAGCCCGGGACTTTCATGGCGTCGTCGAACTGGGCCACGATCAGGTCCGCGAAGAAACGGAAGTTCTCCGCCGCGCGCAGCGCCTGGCCCTTGGCCTGGGTGATCGGCAGACCGGTGTCGAAGGTCTCCAGCTCGGCGAGACGGTCTTCCTGGGCTTCGACGGCGTCGGCGATCCTGTTCAGCACGCGGGCACGTTCGCGCGGCTTCATCTTCGGCCACGGGCCATTCACGAAAGCTTCGCGGGCCGCGGCGACAGCGAGGTCGATGTCTTCCTTCTGCCCGGCCGCGGCAGCGGCGTAGTTGCCGTTGGATACCGGGTCCAGGACGTCGAAGGTCTTCCCGCTGACCGAGTCAACGAACTTGCCGTTGATGAAGTGCTGGATGTGGCTGGGAAGGTCCTTCGGGACGTAATGGGTGGTGGTTTCTGGTGCAGTGAACGTCATTGATTTCTCCTTTGCTATCGCAACGCGGGGTCATTTACGGCCTATGTTGAACCGCTTAATGGGCGCTAAGTGACCCCGCGTTGCTTTGTGCGAGGTACGCGTCGAGGGTGGCGCTGCGGTGCCGGCGGGCGGCTTGTTCGATGGTGTCGGCGTCGGCGTTGCTTTCGATGAGCTGAAGCAGCGCCTCGTGCTCTTTCACGGATTCCTGAGCGCGGCCGGGGACGAAGCGGAACGTCGACGCCCTGATCGAGGCGAGCCGGTTCCAGCCCCGGTGGACGAGGTCAAGGATGTGCGGATTGGGACAGTGTTCGAAGAGCACGCTGTGGAAATCCTGGTTCAACGCCGTGAAGCGGACCGGGTCGAAATGCTCCAGGCAGTCGCGCATCTCGGCGTTGACCGCACGGGCCCGGGCAATGTCTACTGCCCCGATCAGCGGTGCGGACAACGCCGTCGCGGCTCCTTCGATGATGCTCAAAGTCTGCATCGTGTACAGGTACTCGGTCGGATCGATCCCGGAGACCGTGGCGCCGACGTTGCGCTCGAACTTTACGAGCCCCTCGGCCTCCAGTCGGCGGATCGCCTCCCGGACAGGAACCACGCTCACACCCAGGTCCTCGGCGATCTTGGCCAGCACCAGCCGGTAACCCGGCGAGTAGGTGCCCTCAACGATCCTCGCCTTGACGGCCGCATAGGCCTGCTCGGACTTGCTCCCCACGGCGGTTTCAGTCACCTTGGGTTCCTTCCCATTCCTGGTAGCGGGCACGCCACTGCGCGTTCATCGGGTATAAACCGTCCACGCTGTTGCCCTGCTTGACCATCTCGAAGATGAAGGCCTCTTCCTTCTCCTGCTCGATGCACTCATCCACGAGCTCCCCCGCGATCGCCGGCGGGATCACCAGGATCCCGTCCGAGTCGGCCACGATGATGTCCCCCGGCTGGACCGTGGCCCCGCCGCAGGCGATGGTGATGTCCGTGTCCCACGGGATGTGGCGTCGGCCCAGCACGGCGGGGTGCGGGTTGGCGAAGTAGGTCGGCATGTCCAGTCCCGCCACCGCAGAGTAGTCGCGGACACCGCCGTCGGTGATGATGGCCGCGGCGCCGCGCATCTGGGCACGCAGCGCGAGGATGTCCCCGACGGTCCCGGTGCCTTTTTCGCCCCGGGCTTCCATGACCAGGATTTCGCCTTCGTTGACGGAGTCGATGGCCCGTTTCTGGGCGTTGAAGCCGCCGCCGTGGGTCGTGAAAAGGTCCTCGCGGTTGGGAACATAACGCAGGGTCCGGGCGAGCCCGACGACCCGCTTATCCGGGCGCGTGGATGTCAGTCCGTCGATACTCACGTTGTTCAGTCCGCGCTTGCGCAACTGGCTGGACAGGGTGGCCGTGGCGACACTTTCGAGCTTCTTCTTCAGCTCGGGGGTCAGTACAGGCACGACGGCGAGGCCGGCGGCTTCGCGGGAACCGTAGGCCTCCTCCCGCTGGGTGTCATCGGCCTTGGGCCGGGCACCGAAGTCCGCGAACGCCGTCGTACCTTCCGTCACCGTGGTGGTGAGACGACCCGAGCTGAAATCACCGGCGGTGACTTCAACCTCGACGACGTCGCCGGGCTGGGCGACGGAGGCGCCGGCCGGGGTGCCGGTCAGGATGATGTCGCCGGGTTCGAGGGTGAGGAGCTGGGAGAGGTCGGCGACGAGGCGCGCGAAGGGAAACAGCAAGTCCTCGGTGGTGTCGTCCTGGACGAGTTCGCCGTTGTGCCAGGTGCGGACGCGAAGCCCGGAGGGGTCGACGTCGGCGGCCGGGATGAGCGCGGGACCCACCGGGGTGAAGCCGTCGCCGCCCTTGGACCGGAGGTTCGAGCCCTTGTCCGCGTACCGGAGGTCATAGACGCCCAGGTCGTTGCTGGCCGTGACCCACTCAACGTGGTCCCAGGCGTCCTCGAGGCGTACGCGGCGGGCAGGCCTGCCGATGACCAGCGCGATCTCGCCCTCGTACCCGAGGAGTTCACAGCCAGCCGGTCGTTCTACTGTTGAGCCGCTGAGAGCAAGGGACGACGACGGCTTCAGGAAGTATGACGGCTGCTCCGGCGTACGGCCGCGCTGGGCCGCCCGGCCGGGGTAGTTGATATGCACCGCGATGACCTTGCGGGCCGCGGCCAGGGTGTGGTCGGTGACCTGTTCCAAGTTTCACTCCTCATCGAGTACGAAATCGTATACGATAACTATGACCCGGGAGCTTCGGGGCGTCAACCCCCCGCTTTCGAAACAAGCTCCGGATCCAGGCAGGCCCCTGCATCCTTGTAACCCCCGCCACGCCTGCCGTACAGTATGAATCCAATTCTGGGTTCAAATAAAGAATTCATAGTTCTATAATTGAACAACCCACACGATGAAGTGAGGAAAGCTCATGCAGTTCCACCACCACGGTTATGTGTCCGGCGACCCGCGGGTCCAAGCGGCCGCCGGCGTCGGCATCGACAGGCCCACTGATCTTCCCGACGAGGTCGACGTGCTCATCGTGGGCAGCGGACCCGCCGGCATGCTCGCCGCCGCGCAATTGTCCCAGTTCCCGGGCGTCACAACCCGTATCGTGGAGCGCCGCCCCGGGAGGCTCGCGATCGGTCAGGCCGACGGGATCCAGGCCCGGAGCGTGGAGACCTTCCAGGCCTTCGGTTTCGCCGAGCGGATCATTGCCGAGGCGTACCGGATCACCGAGATGGCGTTCTGGAAGCCGGACCCCGCGGATCCCTCGCGCATCATCCGGACCGCCCGCGCCCTCGACGATCCGACAGGAGACATCAGCGAATTCCCGCACCTCATCGTCAACCAGGCGCGCGTGCTCGACTACTTCGCCGAATTCATGGCGAACTCCCCTACCCGCATGACTCCCGACTACGGATACGAGTTCCGCGGCCTCGAGGTCAGCAGTGAGGGCGACTACCCCGTCACGGTTACCCTTCTCCACACCGCCGGACCCAACGAAGGCCAGGAGCGCATTGTCCGGGCCAAGTACGTCGTGGGGGCGGACGGCGCCCGGAGCAAGGTGCGGGAGTCGATCGGTTGCACCCTCGCCGGCGACCAGGCCAACCACGCCTGGGGCGTCATGGACGTCCTTGCCGTCACGGATTTCCCCGATATCCGCACGAAATGCGCCATCCAGTCCGGCACGGGCGGCAGCATCCTGCTGATTCCGCGCGAAGGCGGCCACCTCTTCCGTATGTACGTCGACCTCGGCGAGGTGGACCGGAATGACAACCGCTCCGTGCGCAGCACCACGATCGAGCAGATCATCGCCAAAGCCAACGACATCCTCCACCCCTACACTCTCGATGTGCGCAACGTCGCCTGGCACAGCGTCTACGAAGTCGCCCACCGCCTCACAGACAGGTTCGACGACGTCCTGCCGGACGAGCGCGGCACCCGCACGCCACGCGTTTTCATTACGGGCGATGCCTGCCACACCCACAGCGCGAAGGCCGGCCAGGGCATGAACGTCTCAATGCAGGACGGGTTCAACCTGGCCTGGAAGCTCGGGCACGTGCTCGAAGGCCGCAGCCCGGAGAGCCTCCTGTCCACGTACTCGGCCGAGCGCCAAGTCGTTGCGAAGAACCTCATCGACTTCGACAAAGAGTGGTCCACGCTCATGGCGAAGAAGCCCGAGGACTTTGAGGATCCCACTGAGCTGGAGAACTTCTATGTGAGCACGGCAGAGTTCCCTGCCGGTTTCATGACCCATTACGCCCCCTCGCCGCTCATCGCCGAGCCCACGCACCAAGGCCTGGCCACGGGATTCACCATCGGCAAGCGCTTCAAGTCCGCGCCGGTAGTGCGCGTCTGCGACACCAACCCGGTGCAACTCGGTCACCAGGCCAAGGCGGACGGACGCTGGCGCATCTACGTCTTCGCGGACGCAAGCGAAGCTGCCGGAGCTCCCTCGCCGGTCGTCGACTTTGCCGAGTGGATCGCGAACTCGCCGGACTCGCCGCTGGCCGCAACGCCGTCGGGCGCTGACCGTGACGCATGGTTCGACGTGAAGGTGATCTACCAGCAGGAACACACGAGCGTCGACATCGGGGCGGTGCCGGAGGCGTTCAAGCCGCAGGTGGGACCGTTCAAGCTGACGTACCTTGAGAACGTCTACGGCAACGATCCTTCGGCCGACATCTTCGAGCTGCGCGGCCTGGACCGAGGCGGCGTCGTGGTGGTGGTGCGCCCGGACCAGTACGTGGCGAACGTTTTGCCCTTGACCGCGACGGCGGAACTCGCCGCGTTCTTCGCGCCCCTCCTTCGATCGGGACGGACCGCGGCAGTGTGAGTTGTTGGCGCGTTCCGGCGTGCGGGACCAACGCAAGGGTTCATTCTGTCGGTGGCCCGTCGTAGGGTACCGGCATGGACATCATCATGGTTCCCGGATTCTGGTTGGACGCTTCTTCATGGTCGGAGGTCACGCCGCCGCTCGTTGCTGCAGGGCATACGGTCCACCCGCTTACGCTGCCTGGGCTGGAAGCTGTTGACGCCCCGAGGTCAGGCATCGGCCTCAGGGATCACATCGAAGCAGTAGTGGCGGCGGTCGACGCCGTTGGCAATCCCGTAGTACTGGTCGGCCACTCGGGCGGAGGTGCCATCATCCACGGAGCCGTCGACGCCCGCCCGGACCGCGTGGTCCGGGCGGTCTACGTAGATAGCGGCCCGCTCGGCGAGGGCGGCGTCATCAACGACGAACTGCCAGTCGAGGGCGATGCCGTGCCCTTGCCACCATGGGAGCTTTTCGAAGATGAGGATCTCGTGGACCTCAACGAGGAGCTGCGGGCCGCCTTCCGCGCACGCGCCATCCCGGAACCAAAGAACGTCACCACAGATAAGCAGCGCTTGCACGATGTTCGCCGTTACGACGTCCCCGCCACCATCATCGCGTGCGAGTTCCCCTCCAGCCTGCTCGGCGAATGGATCGAATCCGGCCACCCCTTCGTGGCCGAGCTCGCGCGCATCAACGACGTCGAATTCATGGATCTGCCCACCGGACACTGGCCCCAGTTCACCAAGCCGATCGAGCTCGGGAAAGCAATTCTTGCGGCGGTTGAGCGGAGGGGTTAGGGCTGTCGATCTAGCGCCTAAGTCCAATACTGTTGAGGGGTGGGGGACGAACAATTCAGGACGAGAAACGGTTGGGTGGCGGTGCCCAACGCCAACATTTATTGGGAGGCCACCGGGGAGCCTGCTGGCATTCCGGTGCTTTACCTTCACGGGGGCCCGGGCGGGTCGCTCGGACGGGGTGGCTATCGTAAGCGACACGACCCGAGTCGATTCCTGATTATTGGCCTGGACCAACGCGGTTGCGGGAAGAGCACTCCCATCGTTCAGGACGACTTGGACCACCTCTCCGAGAATACAACTCGTGCCTTGATCCAAGATATCGAGGCCGTAAGGCAGCATCTAGGCATAGAAGAGTGGATCGTCACGGGCGTATCTTGGGGCAGTACTCTTGCCCTTGCCTATGCGCTGGAGCATCCCACCCGGGTCCTCGGTATCGCACTGGTCGCAGTGACAACAAGCAGCCGTGAAGAGATCCAGTGGATCACAGAAGACGTCGGGCGCATTTTTCCTGAAGCGTGGGCCGATTTTGCAGAGGCGGCCAACGCGGAACCGGGAGAACGCGTGATCGAGGCTTATGCTCGCCGGCTGGCCGGCCACGATCGCGAAGATGCCCGACGTGCAGCCCTGTCTTGGGATCGGTGGGAATCCACGCACGTCTCGCTGGACCCCAACTGGCTTCCTGGCCCGCTGTTTGAAGACGAGCAAGAGCGCATGACGTTCGCACTCCTCGTGACGCACTACTGGGCCAACGACGGATTCCTTGTCGAAGGACAAGAGCTCATCCCTCGAATTCACGAACTCAACGGCATTCCCGCGTACCTCATTCATGGCAGACGGGACGTCAGCGGCCCTGTCGTCACCGCTTGGCGTCTGCACCAGGGCTGGAATTCAAGCCGACTCATTGTGATCGAGGACGAAGGGCACGGAGGTCCGTCATCCATTGCTGCTTTGACACAAGCGGTCGAGGACATCGCTGCTTTGCTTTGAGGTGCTCTCGTTCCTGTTCGACCCCGGCGGCGGTGACTGTGCCGGTGCCGGTGCCGGTGCCGGTGCCGGTGCCGGTGCCGGTGCCGGTGCCGGTGCCCGGATCCTACGGCCAGGATTTGCTTGCTGAGCACGGAATCCTCCGTAGAGAGCGACCTTGCCTGCCTTAGCTGGCCGAGCTGCTCGTTGACGGCTTGCGGTAGCTGTCCACCGTGACCTCCAGCGCTTCGACCCAGGGTGTTGCCATGACACCCAGCATCCTCTGCGTCTCCGTGGAGTCGACCACGAATGGCATCGTGAATTGGTAGCTTGGGGCTGAGATCTCGCGCATCATGGGAACGACTGCGCCGAGAGCGCTGAGAAACCATTGCGGGATCGAGGCGACCCGGCCATTCACGCCCCACCGCTCATTTACCTGCCGCACGATTTCCGTGCGCGGGACGGACGCACTCGGCACATGCCAGGCACGCCCCCAATCGCCCGTGTGGTCTGCAGCAGCGATCAGCGTCGCGGCGATATCGGGAAGGAAGCTCCAACTGTGCTCGAGTGCCGGGTCCCCAACGACGCGCGCCGTCTTCGAGGCCAAGAGCGGTTCGAAAAAACCACCGCCGAGGTGTGTCGACATCCCCGCTGCGCCAGGACCGAAGTAGTCGCTGGCCCGAACCTCCACGGCCCGGATTTCACCGCGTTCGTGTGCGGCGAGCACTTTCTCCCAACCCGCCTTGCGTACCAGGCCCTTTTTCTCGGTGGTGGCGAGCTGTGAGTGCTCGGTCATCGGGCCGCCCGGCGAGCCGTACGCATAGAGGTTGCCCATGAGCACAAGCGCGGCCCCGGAGTCACGGGCCGCAGTGATCACGGCGTCGAAGATCGGAGGCCAGTCGGCCACCCAGTTGGTGTAAGGCGGGTTTGTGCAAACGAAGATCGTGGCGGCTCCGCGCGCAGCCTTTGTCACCTCGGCCGGGTTGCTGGCGTCCAGCTTCACTGGACTCGCGCCAGAAACCGTAGTGCCACTACGCGTGCCGAGGGTTATCTGATCGCCACGGGCGGAGAGCTGCCTCGCGAGCGTCCCGCCTACGAGTCCCGCGCCGAGGATGAGATGGTGTGCCACGATGGTTTCTCCTTAACTCTTCGGCGATGCTTTGCTGGTGGGGTCGCGCCTAAGCACGACGCAGCTCGTCACCCTTGACAAGATCCGAGGGTGGAATGAATGATACGAGCCTCACCAGCTTTGTCCCTAACGGTGGTCAGTAGCTGAATTGGTGTCCAACAATGTCGAAAGAGCGCATTGACAGTAATAGTGTGGGCGTGTTTTTCAGTCGGGTTGCTTGGGTTGCTCCTGAACTGGATGAGTGTGATCGGAACGCTGATCGTGCCACGTCCGCTGCACAGCAACCTTTCACGGGTGACCCATTTGGTCACTGCGAAAATCTTCTTTTTCATCACAAAACCCGTCACCTCGTACGAAGTACGTGATCGGATCCTTGCCTGGCAGTCTCCGATGGCGCTCTTCGTCCGGCTCCTGGTTTGGGTGATCCTGTTCGACTTGTCGTTCAGCCTCCTGCTCCTCCCCTTCGTCGACGGCGACTTCTGGCAAGCCTCAAGCGAAGCCGGCTCGGCAATGTTCACCCTCGGCTACGCTGCCCCATCGAATGTCGGCAACACGGTGTTGGTTTACGTCGCCGCGTATACCGGATTGATCGTCATCGCTTTGCAGATCGGCTATTTGCCGACGCTTTATGCAGCCTTTAACAGGCGCGAGGCGGAGGTGACGCTCCTGGTATCGAGGGCGGGCTCACCGTCTTGGGGGCCGGAGCTTCTGGTGCGCACGCGGTTTGGTATGGCCGCCCAAACCAGCACCAGCGAACTCAGCGAGCTCTATCGTACGTGGGAGCGGTGGGCCGCAGATGTGGCCGAATCACACAGCACCTACCTCACGTTGGTATGGTTCCGTTCACCTTCACCGCAATCGAACTGGCTTAACTCCCTCCTCAGCGTCATGGACGCGGCCGCGTTGCAGCTTTCCCTGAGTCCGGGGTCTGCCCCAAGCACCCGCGCGCGGCTGGTCCTCCGGATGGGGTTCACCTGCCTGAATCAGGTGGCGCGGGCTATTCGTATCCCGGTCGAGGAAGACCCCGATCCCGATTCCGAACTCGACGTGAAATTCGAAGACTTTCAAGCCGCCGTGGAGCTCATGCGGACTGTCGACTACCCGGTTGAGGTGACGGCGGAACAAGCCTGGCCCCATTTCAGGGGATGGCGCGTCAACTACGAAAAAGTCGCATACGCCCTTGCCTACGCGATCGACGCCCCGCCATCAATGTGGAGTGGCCCACGACGCTTCGCGTCCGAACCGATCATGCCGCACCGGCCGAAGAACCGCACTTCCAAGGACGTCAAGCCAGACGACCCGCAAATGATTGCCCAGAGGAAGACACGGTGACAGCAAGGTGCAAGGATGGCACAACAAATGACCGTTGAACTGCCTCGAAGAGGAGAAGCATCATGCCCATGATCGACGTGTTCGCCACGACAGGGACCTTTGCCGACAAGCATCAGCTCGCCGTTGATCTTGCATCGACCGTGATGCGGGTCGAGCAGGTGCCGGATATCCCGATGTTCCGCAAGAACACGGCGGCATTCATCCACGAACTCCCGGCGGGGGATCTGTCGAATGTCGACGGCGACAGCAACTACGTGCGCGTCCAGGTGCTCACGAACGCGGGCGCCTTGGACCGCGACAAACAGCTGGCCTTGGTCGAACAGCTCACCGCGCTCGTCGCGACGGCGGCTGCGGACCCGACACTGCCCGATCGAACCTGGGTCCTGCTCACGGAAGCGCCCGACGGCGGCTGGGGCCTCAACGGGCACGCCAACACGAATGAGGAGCTCATCGCAGCCGCGCGCGCACAGATTGCCTCCCTCCAAGGGCAAACCCCGCAGCCATGACTTCCGGAACAGCAACTGGGAAAGGGGTCGCTAAGCGCCCCTGACGCGGACTTGGCTACTCGGCAAACACCTGCTTGGCGACCGCCATGGCGGACATCGCCTTCGGCCAGCCGGCATAGAACGCCAGGTGCGTAATCGCCTCGCTCAATTCGGCCTCGCTCAGTCCGTTGGCCTTCGCGAGACGCAGGTGGCCAAAAAGCTGTTCAGTGCTGCCGCTTGTCACGAGACAGGCAACGGTGATGAGGCTCCGGTCCCGCTTGGCCAGTTCGGGGCGTTCCCAGACGTCAGCGAAGAGAACGTCGTCGGTGAGGGAGGCAAGTTTGGGCGAGATGTCTCCGACGAGTTGCTGGGCGCGGGATTGTTCAGTCACGGTGTTCTCCTTGTATGTGATTCGTTTACGGGGGCGAAGGGTCCGCCTTCAGCGGCCTCCATGTCGTCCACGGGTGCCCAGCTGTTGAGCAGCCGGAGCCCTTCCTCGGACCGGGAACCCGGTTCGGCGGCATAGATGAGCAGGGTCAGGCCCTCGTCCGTGGTCAGTTGCATGGCCTCGTATGTAAGTTCCAAATCACCGACCACGGGATGCCGAAGGCGCTTGGTGCCGTTTCGGTGGACGAGGACTTCGTGCGAGGCCCAGAGCTGGCGGAAGGGTTCGCTGTGGGTCGCGAGTTCGCCGATGAGGTCGGTGAGGCCTTTGTCGTAGGGGTGCTTGCCGGCCTCGGCGCGAAGGGTTGCGACCATGCCGCGGGCCATTTCCGGCCAATCGGGATAGAAGTCTCCGGCGCGTGGGTCCAGGAAAAGGAATCGAGCGGTGTTTCCTGGCCGTCGGGGATCGACGAAGATCGGCGCGTAGAGCGCCCGTCCCAGACGGTTGCCGGCAAGGAAATCGGCTTTGCCGTTTCTGACCCAGGCCGGTGCGGCGATCGAGTCGAGTATGCGCTGCACAGCCGGACGTACGTGGAGCGCCGCAGGACGTGCGCGGCGGGCCCCGCTGCTGTTGGCCGTGTTGGCGAGATCGTAGAGGTGGGCGTGCTCAACCTCGCTCAGCTGGAGCGTGCGCGCGACTGCGTCGAGAATACTCTCAGAGACACCGGAGATGTTGCCGCGCTCCATGCGCACATAGTAATCAACGCTCACGCCGGCGAGCATCGCCACTTCCTCCCGGCGAAGGCCCTTGACGCGCCGGCTACGTCCATAGACGGGAATCCCGGCTTGTTCCGGCGTAACCCGGGCGCGACGCGACGTCAGGAAGTCCTGCACCTCGGTCCTGTTGTCCATTTCATTACCTTAGTTTCGACGACGGCGACGCACGGGTCCGCTGATTCAGGCCTGGCCTGCGGGGCGGAGCAGGATTTCGTTGATGGTCAGGCGCCGCGGGCGGCTGACGGCGAACGCGATGACTTCGGCGATGTCCTCGGCCGTGACAGTCACCTGGCTGTACAGCGCCTCGGCGCCCTGTCGGGCCTGCTCATGCGTGATGTGGCTCGGAAGCTCGGTGGCAACCGCCCCGGGTTCGATGACCGTGACCCGAACCCCCGGCTGAAGTTCCTGCCGGAGTGATTCGGACCAGCCGTTCATTCCCCACTTCGTCGCGGCGTAGACGCCATTGCCAGGCCTGGCCGTCCTGCCGGCGACAGAAGAGATGTTGACCAAGTCCCCGCCACCATCTCGGAGCTGGTCCAAAAAGACCTCCGTCGTTGTGATCGCCCCGATCAGGTTGACTTCGATCATCTGGCGGTAGTCCTCCTGCTGATCCAAGAGAACGGACCCAGCAGCATGATCCCCGCGTTGTTCACCAACACGTCAGTCCCGCCGAACTCTGCCTTGACCCGCTCCGCAGCGGCCACCAGGGAGCTGCGGTCGGTAACATCCGCCTCAATGGCAATAGCAGCGTCCCCGAGCTCATCAGCCAACGCCTGAATCCGGTCGGACCTCCGTGCGAGGAGGGCGACACGGTAACCGTCTGCGGCGAGGGACCGCGCCGTGGCGGCCCCGATTCCCGACGACGCCCCGGTGATGACGGCAACCCGCCCTTGTCCAGTACCCATGATTTGTCCCTCTTCCGTGAAAGCTTGTCTACTCGCTTTCAATCCTAGGAACGCACATCGGAATGAGGCAGGGTCCGCTATTACCTGTTTCCCGATGAACTCCGGGGTCCGGGATCAAAGCGGTGGATATCTTCTGAGGCCCACTACTCCGCCCGCGGCAATCAGGGTTCCGCCGAAGGCCACCAGGATTCCAGCCACTGAGACGGTTGGAGCGACGGGATGGTCGCTCTGTGCGGTCGAGCCGGGGTCGATCCGGGCGGCGGCCAACGTCGAGGCTGAATTTTGCGTCGAGGAGCTCGGGCTGGACACGATCGGCGAAGGCACTGCAGCGACGGTTGTGGCAGGTGGCGCCACCTGGGCGGGTGCCGGTTCGGCGGTCACCGCCGGCGAGGGCGTCGAAGCGCCACTGGGAGGAACCGCGACGCCGGGATCCGGCAGGGGTTGCGGTTGAACCGGTGGGCTAGCCGTGGCCGACGGGCTGGGTTTGTCCGATGGCCGGGGAGATGGGGAGTCGCTTGGAGAGCACATGCCAACCACCCCTAGAAGCCCTTGCGAATCGCAGTTTGCGGCCCCCGCTCTCTCTGCTGGCGCAAGTGCGATCAGGCACAACGCGAAAGGGAGCGCGACGAGGGAAACGGGAACCTTCCGGCGAGTCATGGCTTCGACTCTACCTACTCCGCGGCAACTTGGGAGGGAAGTGGCGTTGGCTTCAATCCCTGAGCTGCCCCAGAATCCGGGCCAGCTCGGCCCGATCCTCGGCGCTGAGCCGGGCAAAGTACTCGGAGGACTTGCCGCGCCGTTCGGCGCTGATCTTCGCGAAGAGCTGCTGCCCGGTTTGTGTTGCGGCGACAAGGGTGGCCCGCCGGTCTGTGGGGTCCGGATCACGACGGACGAGGCCTTTGACCTCCAGCTGATCCACCACTTCCGTGGCCGAACGCGGCGCAATGCGCAGCCGTTCCGCCAGGTCTTTCAGTCGCATCGGCTCCCCGGGCGCTGGGCGCATCAGCGTCATGAGAGCCCGCCACTGGTGTGGCGTGAGCTCCCAGGGCGAGAGCTGCTCGGCCCAGGTCCGGCGCAGCCCCCGGAAAGCGGCATGGAAGAGATCGCCGAGGTCGGCGGAATCAGAGGGCTGTGAGTGCATGCTGCCAGTCTAGCAATTTGACCAGTAACCACATAGTGAGGTAACCTCTGCATTAGTAGGCGCGATTCCCGCGCCCCGCTCGCCACTGGAGGTGGTGCTTATGACGGAGAATATCCTCACCCAAAATCCCCATCGACCGGGCGTTGGAGCCCGAAGTCCCGGCCGCGGCCCCGCCCGCCTCAATCCCGCGGACCGCACCCAGTTGAAACAGCACCCCGTGAGCCTCAAACGGATCGCCGGGCTGTTCACCCCGCACAAGGCGACCATCGCCGTCGTCGTGCTCCTCATCAGCGCTTCCAGCATCATCGGCCTGGCGCAGCCGTTCCTGGTCCGCCACATCATCGACGTCGCGCTCCCCGGCAAGGATCTGCCGCTTCTCGCATGGCTGGCCGCCGGATTGATCGCCGTGGCCGCCGCAACCGCGCTTATTGGCGTGCTGCAAACCTGGATGACCACGGGCATGGGCCAGAAGATCATGCATACCCTGCGCACGCGACTGTTCACCCACTTGCAGAAGCAATCGCTCGGATTCTTTACCCGGACCCGCAGCGGCGAGGTGCAGTCGCGGTTGAACAACGACATTTCCGGCCTGCAGCAAGTCATCACCTCCACCGCCACCGGAGTTGCCTCCAACCTGACCACTGCCATTGCCACCGCCATCGCGATGGTGGCCATTTCACCCGGGCTCTCGCTCCTGTCCCTGATAGTGATCCCGCCGGCGGTCTGGTTCACCCGCCGGGTGGCCCTGCTCCGGCGCAACATCACGTCCACGCTGCAGAGCGAACTGGCCACGATGAACACGCAGGTGGAGGAAGGCCTCTCCGTCTCAGGTGTCCGGCTCTCCAAAACCCTCGGAACCACCAAGCGCGACGCCCACCGCTACACGGAAAGCTCCAAACGGCTGATCGGCCTGGAGATGCGCTCCCAGTTGGCCGGCCGCTGGCGGATGTCCACCATGGGCATCATCTTCTCGGCCATTCCGGCGCTCATCTACCTGGCTGCCGGACTGCCCGTCACGAGCGGCGGCATGACCATCGGCACGCTCGTCGCGTTCACCGCGCTGCAGTCCGCCATCTTCCGCCCGGTCATGAGCCTGCTGGACCTCGGCGTCCAATGGGTCACGGCGATGGCCCTGTTCAGCCGCATCTTTGAGTACCTGGACTTGGCTCCCGAAATCACTGCCCCGGCGCACCCCGTTGCCCTGGACCCGGCCGCAGTACGCGGCGAAGTCCGTTTCGAGAGGGTCAGTTTCGCGTACGACGGCGGCGCTGAAGTCCTGCACGGCATCGACCTTACGCTTCCGGCCGGCACCAGCACTGCAATCGTGGGACCCACGGGCTCCGGGAAATCGACGCTGGGCTCGCTGGTCCCGCGACTGCATGACGCCACCGCCGGGAGGATCACAGTTGACGGCGTGGACGTCCGCGACATCGCCCCGGAGGACCTGACGAAAATCGTTGGTGTCGTGTCGCAGGAGACGTATTTGATTCACGACACCATCCGGGAAAACCTGTTGCTGGCTGCGCCCGGAGCGGACGACGCCGTGCTGTGGAGCGCGCTAGCCTCCGCGCAGATCGCGGACCTGATCGCGAGCTTGCCCGACGGCCTGGACACGATGGTCGGCGCCCGCGGCCACCGGTTCTCCGGCGGAGAACAGCAGCGCCTGGCCATTGCCCGAACCATACTGCGCAATCCCAAAGTGCTGGTCCTCGACGAGGCCACCTCCGCCCTGGACAACGCCACGGAGGCCCAGGTCCAGGCGGCGCTCGACCGCCTGGCGGTTGGCCGGACCACACTCACCATTGCCCATCGGCTATCCACTGTGGAGAAAGCGGACCAGCTGGCGGTCCTTGCTGGCGGTGCGATCGTAGAGTTCGGAATACCCGGTGAGCTTCGCGATGCCGGCGGAGCGTACGCGCGGCTTGTCGAGGCCGGAGGGACGGTGGAGTTTGCCGCCGCGGCGGCCCGCCTCACGGCATGAACCGGTACCCGATCCCTACCTCGGTGATCAGGTGGCGCGGGTTCCCGGGCTCCGGTTCCAGTTTCCGGCGGAGCTGGGCCATGTACACGCGCAGGTAATTGGCTTCCTTGGCGTAGGCCGGCCCCCAGACCTCGCTGAGGAGCTGCTGCTGGGTGATCAGCTTCTCGGGATTCCGCACGAAGAGATCAAGGATCCGCCACTCGGTCGGCGTCAGCCGGACGTCTTCGCCGTCGCGCGTCACGCGTCTCATGGCCAAATCCGCAGTGAATGATTCAGTGACCAGCACCGGCGGTTCATCGCCTGGATCCGACGTGCGCCGCAGGATCGCCCGGAGACGCGCCAGCAGCTCGTCGAGCCCGAAGGGCTTGGTGATGTAGTCGTCCGCACCGGCGTCCAGGGCTTCAACCTTGTCGTCGGAGCCGTGCCGGGCGGAGAGGACCAGGATGGGCACGCTGCTCCACTCACGCAAGCGGGTGATGACCGTGGTTCCGTCGATGTCCGGCAGACCCAGGTCGAGGATCAAGACGCCCACCGGGTGCTGGGCTGCAGAGCGCAAGGCCGATTCGCCGTCGGACGCGGTGGCCACGGTGTAACCGTGGGCTTGGAGCGTAATCCGCAAGGCCTTGACGATATGGGGATCGTCGTCCACTACCAGGACGTTGCTCATCTCGCCTCCCCGGATGCGCTCTCCGGGCTGCCCGACGGCGGCACATGGCGGCGCTGCAAAAGAACCGATTGCGCTTCCATGGGAGCTTGCGCCTCCTCGTGCGGGAACGCGACCCCTGTGGACAGCGGAAGCCGAATGACAATGGTCAGGCCACCGCCCGGAGTCGCTTCCGCGGTGAGGGTGCCTCCCATCGCTTCCGTGAATCCCTTCGCCACGGCGAGCCCCAAGCCAACCCCGGTGGTGGAAGGGACGTCGTTGAGCCGCTGGAATGGCTGGAACATCCTGACCACGCTTTCGGCAGGGACTCCTTGGCCGTGGTCGATGATGCGCAGTTCCCCCGACGGCCTCCCGTCCAAGGTGGATGAACTGAAGCCACCCGCGGCTCCCACCAGCACAACATCGGAATCCGGAGCGTACTTGATGGCGTTCTCCACGATGTTGGCAATGACGCGTTCCAGCATTCCGGAGTCGGCGTCGATCTCCGGCATGTTTCCCGGCAGGTCGACGCGCACCCGGCCCGGCGGTATGCCATGGAGGGCGGTCGGAATCACTTCGTACCAGCGCACCGGGCGAATGAGGGCGTTCACCGAGTCCGAGGTGATGCGGGACATGTCCAGGAGGTTCCCCACGAGGACGTCGAGCCTGTCCGAGCATTCCTCGATGGTTGCCAGCAGTTCCTGTTCCTCCTCGGGCGTGTAATGGACGTTGCTTTGCCGCAAGCCGCCCACGGCCAACTTGATCCCGGCCAACGGAGTCCGCAAATCGTGGGAGACGGCGCGCAGGATGGAGGTTCGCATGGTGTTGCTCTCGGCCAAGCGCATGACCTCCCGTCGGCTGGCTGCCAGTTGTCGCCGCTCGAGCTGGGCCGAAAGGTGCGCTCCGAAGGCGCTGAGCAACCGGCGGTCGCTGGCTGGCAGGATGCGACCGGACAGGACCAGCCGGGTTCCGGCGTCGATCTGTTCGGTGTTCTCGCCGCCGTCGGGCAGTAGTGGTGCGGCCTCTCCGGCCTTCGCGACGAGGCGCCAGCCGCCGGTCTCCGCGTCAGCCAGGCCTCCCGCCTTGAACAACGCGGCACCGCGCATCTGGAACACGTCCAGCGCTTGCTTCAAGAGTCCCTCGACAGTGTCCTCTGCGCTCGATGCCCCCCGCGTGAGGTCACCCAGGGTGGTGGCCTCGGCACGGGCACGGGCAGCTTCCTTGGAACGCCTGGCCGATACGTCCACGACGGCGGCCACTGCGGCTGAAACGCCCACGAAGACGAGCAACGCGAGGATGTTCTCGGGGTCGCTGATGGTCAGGGTTCCCACGGGCGGTATGGAGAAGAAGTTCACCAACAGACTGCTCCACAGGGCACCGAGCAGGGCGGGCCACAACCCGCCGACCAGCGCCACGGCAACCGAGCCCGTGAGCTGGAGGAGCACCGCCGTCGCGATGCTGTGCGAAGGGCTCGCGGCCAGCAGGAGCTGCAAAAGAACCGGAAGGACCACAGCCATGGCAAACCCGACGACCACCCTGGTGCGGCCAAGGTCCCGCTGCCGCCGACGGTCGACGCCCCGCCCACCCAGCGGATGCGAAACCATGTGCACGTCAATATCGCCGGAGTCACGGACCACCCGGTTGCCGATCCCCCGGCCGGTCAGCCGGGCGACGAGGCTCCGGCGTCGGGAAATCCCGACGACGATCTGCGTCGCGTTCACGCTGCGGGCGAAGTCAAGCAAGGCTTTGGCCGGATCCTCCCCCGCCACCGTGTGGTAACTGCCGCCCAAATCCCGGACCAAAAGGCGCTGGGATTCCAACGCCTGCGGAGATTCCGACGCCACGCCATCGGCGGCGCGGACATGCACCGCTAGCAAGTCGCCGCCGTTGACGCGCTTGAGGATCCGGGCGGCACGGCGGACGAGGACTTCTCCTTCAGGGCCGCCTGTGAGGCCGACGACTATGCGTTCGCGGGCTGGCCAGCTCGCCTCGATCCCCTGTTCCGAACGGTACTTCGCGAGCCCTTCGTCCACGCGATCGGCCAGCCACAGCAGGGCCAGTTCCCGTAATGCCGTCAGGTTGCCCATCCGGAAATAATTGGAAAGGGCTGCGTCGATCTTGTCCGCCGAGTAGATTTTGCCGTCGCCCAGCCGTTGCCGCAGCAGTTCCGGGGAGATGTCCACAAGGTGTATTTGATCGGCACGCCGCACGACGTCGTCGGGCACTGTCTCCGCCTGCCGGACGTCGGTGATGGCACTTACGACGTCACCGAGGGATGCCAGATGCTGCACGTTGACGGTGGAGAGGACGTTGACACCGGCGTCGAGCAGTTCCTCGACGTCCTGCCAACGCTTGGGATTTCGGCTTCCTGGGATATTCGAGTGAGCGTATTCATCGACGACGGCGGTGCGCGGCTTACGTGCCAGGACCGCGTCGACGTCCATCTCTTCAAAGCTGGTATCCCGGTACGCGATGCTGTGCGATGGAATGACTTCCAGTCCGTCCATCAAGGCCCGGGTGTCGCTGCGCCCATGATCCATGGCGAAGGCCACCACTACATCTTCACCGCGCCCGCGGAGCCGGTGGGCCTCTTCAAGCATGGCGTAGGTCTTCCCTACTCCCGGGGCTGCCCCGAGGAAAATGCGCAGCGTTGCCCGTGCCATGTGGTCATTCTTTCACTTGTTGAACGCGGCGGTTCCCCGCGCTGAGCTGGCCACACTCGCTTGGCCGATTTCCTTCACTTGGCCGGCACCGCTGCGGCTATGTCCAGGTTCAGCTCCGTGACGTTGACGGACGGCTGGCCCAGGAAGGCCTCGAGTCCGGTGACTGTGCGGCGGTCCACCATGGCCTGCACCGCCTCCGGGGTGAGCCCGTGGGCCTTGGCTACCCTAGGCACCTGGAGACGGGCATAGGCGGGCGAGATCTGCGGGTCCAGCCCGGAACCGCTGGTGGTCACGGCGTCCGCCGGGACGTCGGATTCCTTGACCCCCTCCGCGGCGGCGATGGCGGCCCGGTTGGCTTTGACGGCATCGAGCAGTTTGGGATCGTTGGGTCCCAGGTTGCTGGCGGTAGAACCGGCGGTGTCCCACTTGCCTGCCGAGGGGCGGGCGTGGAACCACAGCGGGTTCTGGGTGCCGGCGTCGTTGGCGGAGACTTGCGCAATCAGGGCGGAAGCGGCGGGCTTACCGGCCGAGTCTTTCACGATGGAGCCGTTTGCTTGGAACGGCGCAACGGCCTGTCCGATGCCGAAAATCGCCAGTGGGTAGATCAATCCGAGGACAACGGTGGCGAGGAGCAGGAACCGCAGGGCCGTTCCTGCTTGCCGAAGATAGCCGGGAAGGGTGTTCATGGTGGCTCCTAGCCGATGCCGGGGATGAGGGAAATGAGCAGGTCGATGAGCTTGATCCCGATGAAGGGAGCTATGAGCCCGCCGAGGCCGTAGATGGCCAGGTTCCTGGCCAGCGCCTGGTTTGCCGAGACAGCGCGGTACTTGACGCCGCGCAGGGCGAGCGGAACCAGGGCGATGATGATGAGGGCGTTGAAGATCACTGCCGACAGGATGGCCGAGGCCGGCGATGCCAGCCCCATGATGTTCAAGAGCCCCAGTCCGGGGAAAGCGCCCGTGAACAGGGCTGGAACGATCGCGAAGTACTTCGCGACGTCGTTGGCGACCGAGAACGTGGTCAGGGCGCCGCGGGTGATGAGCAGCTGTTTGCCGATGCCCACAATGTTGATGAGCTTGGTGGGGTCCGAGTCCAGGTCCACCATGTTGGCGGCTTCCTTGGCGGCGGGTGTACCGGAGTTCATGGCGACTCCGACATCAGCCGCGGCCAATGCAGGCGCGTCGTTCGTGCCGTCGCCGGTCATGGCCACCAGCCGCCCTTCGGCCTGTTCCTCCTTGATCACGGCCATTTTGTCTTCCGGGGTGGCTTCGGCCACGAAGTGATCCACCCCGGCTTCGGCTGCGATCGCTTTGGCCGTGATGGGGTTGTCACCCGTGATCATCACTGTCCGGATGCCCATCCGGCGCAGTTCGGCGAAGCGGGCGTGCATGCCCGGCTTGACCACATCGGCCAAGTGGATGGTGCCCAGGACCCGGGCTCCGCCGTCGTTCCCGACGCCGGCCACCAACAGCGGGGTGCCGCCCTGGGCCGAGATCTCCTGCACCTTGCGGTCCACCTCGGCCGGCGTCTGGCCTCCGGCGTCAGCGACAAACTTAGCGACGGCGGCTGCGGCGCCCTTCCGGATCTTCCGCCCGTCGAGATCCAGGCCGCTCATACGCGTGCTTGCACTGAACTCGACAACTGCGAACTCTTCCGAACCTTTCAAGAGAGCGGCAAGGTCCGGGCCCCCGACGCCCTTTTCCGCCGCGAGGTCCACGATGGAGCGTCCCTCCGGCGTCTCATCGGCCAGGCTCGAGAGCCGGGCCGCCTCGATGAGTTCGGCTCGATCGACGTTGTTAGCGGGGAAGAAATTGACCGCGCGCCGATTGCCATATGTGATGGTGCCGGTCTTGTCGAGCAGAAGCGTGGTGATGTCTCCGGCGGTCTCCACCGCGCGGCCGGACGTGGCCAGGACGTTGTGCTGCACCAAGCGGTCCATGCCTGCGATGCCGATGGCCGGCACGAGCGCCCCGATGGTCGTGGGAATCAGGCAGACGAGCAGAGCCACCAGCACGATCGGCGATGGCGTGGCCCCTGCCAGGGAAGCGAACGGCGCCAGGCTCACCGTGACCGCCAGGAACACGATGGTGAGGGAGACAAGGAGGACGTGGAGTGCGATTTCGTTGGGCGTCTTTTGCCGGACTGCGCCTTCCACGAGCTTGATCATCCTGTCGATGAACGTTTCGCCCGCCTCAGCCGTAATGCGGACGGCGATGCGGTCCGAAAGGACCTTGGTACCGCCGGTCACCGAGGAGCGGTCGCCGCCGGATTCACGGATCACGGGCGCCGATTCACCAGTGATGGTGGATTCATCTACGCTCGCCAGGCCTTCGATGATCTCGCCATCGGAAGGGATGACGTCACCGGCTTCGCAAATGACGACGTCGTTCTTCCGCAGTTCCGTTCCCGGCACTTCCTTGAGGGTGCCATCGGCGTGGCGGAGCCTGGCGACAACGCCTTTCCTGCTGGCCCGAAGGCTGTCCGCTTGGGCCTTGCCCCGTCCCTCGGCAATGGCCTCCGAGAGGGTTCCGAAGAGCACCGTCAGCCAGAGCCAGACTGTCACCGCAATGCCGAACACGGCGGGTTTGAGGAGGCAAATGGCTGTGCAGAGAGCCGCCCCGACCAGCACGGTGAACATCACCGGAGAGTGGATCATCTGGCGTGGCCCCAGTTTCCTTACTGCAACCGGCAGGGCGGTCCGGATACTGGCAAGGTCCAGCTTGGCCGGAGCCTTGGTGTGGTGCTTGTGCTCCCCCGGAGTACCGAGGGGATTTCCGTCTGCGTAGGTCTGGGCGGCGGTGTCCGAGGCTAATGCCGTGTTGGACCGGGTCATTTGAGGAGTCCTTCTGCGAGGGGGCCCAAGGCGAGGGCCGGGAAGTAGCTCAAGGCGGTCATGATGACTGTGACGCCGAGCAAGAGGGAACCGAAGAGCCAGCCATGGGTGGGAACTGTGCCGGTGGAGGCCGGGATCTTGGGTTGTTTCGCGAGGGAACCCGCCAGGGCAAGCACCAGCACGATGGGGAGATAGCGGCCCAGGAGCATCGCGAGTCCCATCATCGAGGACAGATACGGTCCAGAGCTGGTGATCCCGCCGAAGGCCGAGCCGTTGTTGTTGGCTCCGGAGGTGAAGGCGTAGAGCACTTCGCTGAATTGGTGCGGGCCGGAGGCCGGCGCATTGGCAATGGCGTCCGGAAGCAGGACCGTGATCCCGGCGAGCGCCAGCACGATGACGGGTGTCACCAGGATGTACATAGCCGTGAGCTTCATTTCCCGGGGCCCGACTTTCTTGCCCAGGAATTCCGGAGTGCGGCCCACCATGAGCCCGGCGATGAACACGGACACAATAGCGAGGATGAGCAGGCCATAGAGCCCTGATCCTGTGCCGCCGGGGGCCACTTCGCCGAGCATCATGTTGACCATGGCCACGCCGCCGGCCAGGGGCGGCAGGGAATCATGGGCAACGTTGATTGCCCCCGTGGAAGTCAAGGTAGTGGCCGTGGCAAAGATCGAACTCTGGGCCGCGCCGAAGCGCTGCTCGAAGCCCTCGCCTAGGCCGCCCGCCACTGCGGTTGCCGTCCCTTGCGCGCCGGCAACGGCCCAACCCATCAGCAACGTGGACGCCAGCCAGAGCGTGCCCATGACGCCGACGACGGTGTACCCCTGCCGCTGGTCCCCCACCATGCGGCCATAGGCGTACGGCAACGCGGAAGGAATGAGCAGGATCAGGAAGACTTCGAACAGGCTGATGAAGACGTTCGGGTTCTCGAGAGGATGCGAGGAGTTGGCATTGAAGTAGCCGCCGCCGTTGGTGCCGAGGATCTTGATGGCTTCCTGGGAGGCTACTGGCCCACCGGGAATGGTCTGGGTGACACCTGTTGCCTGGTTGACGACGTCGGTAGACCAGAAATTCTGCACGACGCCGCCAATCACCATCACGACGGCTGCAAGCGCGGCCATGGGGAGCAGCACGCGAAACGAGGTGCGGGCAAGATCCACCCAGAAATTTCCCAGCCTGTCCGTCCGTGTGCGCGCGATGCCGCGGATCAGTGCGACCACCACCACGATTCCGACGGCGGCAGAGAGGAAGTTCTGCACGGCCAGGAGGCACATCTGCACGAAGATGCCCACGGTGGTTTCAGGCGTGTACGTCTGCCAATTGGTGTTCGTGGCGAAGGAGATGGCCGTGTTCATGGCCGTCCAAGGATCTACGCCTGGGAGGGAATTGTTCCCCGGCAGGACGCCTTGAAGCCGCTGGAGGAGGAACACCACCAGGATGGACACTGCGGAGAAGACCAGGACGCTGCGTAGGTAGATCGACCAGCTCTGTTCGGCGCCCGCATCCACTCCGGCCAACCTGTAGAACAGCCGCTCCACTCGGCTTGACTTCTTGCCCTCAAACACGCGGGCAAGGTAGATCCCCAGGGGCTTGTGCGCCAAGATCAGCAGCAAGAGCAGGACGGCCACCTGCGTGACGAAGGAGGCAATGCTGAAAGCCATCCGGAATCACCACTTTTCCGGGTGGATCAACACGGCCAGCAGGTAGCCGAACAGACACAAGCCTGCAATGAACAGGACCAACCACATCACGGCGTCCGCGCTCACTGCCCGTTCACCGGCCCATCGCCGTCGACGATTTTGCCCAGAAGGTGGGCAATCCACATCACGATCCCCATGGACACCACGAAGATCCCCACAACAGCCATGTCGGCCATTGGAACGTCCTTTCATCCGCGCCCCGTTTGCGGGGCTGATGTCAGTCAACTCCTTGGCAGGCCGCGAAAATCGGTTCCTGATGGTTCCTTAACACGGCAAGGCCGAATCTTGACGGATTCTTAACAGGTGCGACGCGACTTCCGGGACATCGACGTTAAGGATTCATCAAGATCGGCCTCAACCAGCGAAAACACCTGTAGTCGGTGCTATCTTCAGCAATGATCGCGGTGCCTGCGCGTCGCGCGGAAAGGACACCATGACTACCCTGAGCAGGCCCCCGGCTGATCCTTCGGCACCACGGCCCGGTGGTATGTCTTCCTTGCGGACGTGGTTGCTGTTCGGACTGCAGGACTCCAAAGGATCGCACCAGGGCCCAGGCGCGGTGGGCGATTCCCATCTGAAGAAGCATTCGTGGTGGCAGGTCATGTGCCTCACCGGCGTCGACTATTTTTCCACCCTCGGCTACCAGCCGGCCATCGCAGCCTTGGCCGCGGGAGTGATCTCCCCCTTGGCCACCATCGTGCTGGTGGCCGTCACGCTGCTTGGCGCCCTGCCTGTGTACCACCGCGTCGCCGGGGAAAGCCACCGCGGCGAGGGATCCATCGCCATGCTTGAGCGCCTCTTGCCACGCTGGGGTGGGAAGCTCCTCGTCCTCGTGCTCCTCGGGTTCGCGGCAACGGACTTCATGATCACCATGACCCTCTCGGCCGCGGACGCCACGGCCCACGCGATCCAGAATCCGCTCGCCCCGGGCTGGCTGCAGGGACAGAACATCCTGGTTACGTTGTTCCTGCTGGCCCTTCTGGCCGCCGTGTTCCTCCGCGGATTCAAAGAAGCCATCGGTGTGGCGGTCGTCCTCGTCATTGTCTATCTGGGCCTCAACGTCGTTGTCGTGTTCGCAACTTTTGTGGAGGTGTTCGCCCATCCGGTCGCAGTGGGCGACTGGTGGCATGCATTGTCGACGTCGCACGGAAACCCCTTCATGGTGGTCGGCATCGCGCTACTCGTTTTCCCCAAGCTCGCCTTGGGCCTGTCCGGTTTCGAGACCGGAGTCGCCGTGATGCCCCAGATCCGGGGTTACGGATCCGACACCGAGGAAAACCCTGCCGGACGAATCAAGGGAACCCGCAGGCTTTTGAGCACGGCAGCAGTCATCATGAGCTGCTTCCTGATCGCCACCAGCTTTACCACCGTTGTGCTCATTCCGGACCAGGAATTCCAGGCCGGCGGCCAGGCCAACGGTCGTGCCCTGGCGTTCCTGGCGCACCAATATCTCGGGGTCGGCTTCGGCACCATCTACGACCTGAGCACCATCGCCATTCTCTGGTTCGCCGGCGCCTCCGCCATGGCCGGGCTGCTGAACCTGGTCCCGCGTTATCTTCCACGCTATGGAATGGCACCGGGATGGGCCCGGGCAGTGCGCCCCCTGGTGTTGGTCTTCACCCTCATCGGGTTCCTGATCACTTTCCTTTTCAACGCCGACGTCGACGCCCAGGGTGGTGCGTACGCCACCGGCGTGTTGGTGCTGATGACATCGGCAGCCGTCGCGGTGACCCTCTCCGCGCGCCGCTTGAGGCAGCGCAAGCGCGTTGTCGGATTCGGCATCATCGCCCTAGTGTTTATTTACACCACTATTGCCAACATCTTCGAACGTCCCGAAGGCATCCGGATCGCCGCGATCTTTATCGTCGGGATCATTGTGATCTCCCTGCTTTCCAGGATCCGGCGCTCCTTTGAACTGCACGCCACCCACGTCCATCTGGACCGCCAGGCACTGGAATTCATGTCCACCAACCTGAGCGGCCCGATTGCGCTCATTGCCCACGAACCGCTCCGCCTCACCGCAGAGGCCTACCGGGACAAACTCACCTCAGCCATCGAGGTCAGCCACATTCCGGTGGATTACCAGGCGCTCTTCCTGGAAGTGATTGTGGACGATTCCTCCGACTTCGAAACCGCACTCGAAGTCCGTGGGGTGGTTCGGCACGGACACCAGATCCTCGAAGTCCACGGCCCGGTGGTCCCCAACACCATCGCTTCAGTGCTACTGCACATCCGCGACGTAACAGGCCTCATGCCGCACATCTACTTCCGCTGGACCGAAGGCAACCCGGTCATCAATCTCCTTCGCTTCCTGTTCCTCGGCGAAGGGGAGATCGCCCCGGTCACCCGGGAAGTCCTGCGAGAAGCCGAACCCGATGTCAGCCGGCGCCCGTGGGTCCACGTGGGCTGAGGGCGGCAACAGGACGCCCTGACAGCGCTGCTGTCAGGGCCGCTCCGGCACCTCGCCGTTCGCTACCGCTTCGATCCAGTCGACCGCCTCGTCCGAGAAATAAAATCCCGAAGGCCCGTTTCGACCAACCCACCACGCATCCGAAGTAATGACGCCTCCAACTTGGGTGATCTCGGCGGTTATGTCCGGGAGCACCGCATCGCCATTGTTCTCGATCAGCCATTTTTGGGTCGACGGCTTCAGCTTCGGCCACCAATGTTCGATACTCATGGCCGAAGTCTGACATGCCTGCCGCCTTTGCTCGAGTCCTGCCCGTTAAGAGAGTGCTAATTCTTCGCCTGCGGGCGTATGGAAACCATTAATACCGCCGGGGACGGGTCCTTTCGGTGATCAGATCGAGGAAAGAATTCCTGGCCACCCGGGCCGTGGACGGTCTCCGCAGGAGCTGACGTAAGCATGAAGCGCATTGGCTTTACCAACGGAACGGCATCCGATGCCACGGTCCCAGGCACGCGTCCGAAAGACTACGTCGTGGTCGATGACATCGCAGAGTTCACCTACTACCCGTCCGAGGCGGCGATGCTGGAAGACCTCGAGTACGTGGACGAAGCAGCTTGCGTCCTTGACCGGGGAGGCAATGACTGCCGCCTCACCCCGGATAAAGACAGGAACCTGCGCCTCGGTCCCTCGTTCGGGCTTGTGGAATTCAGCTGGCTCCGCCAGGCATGGATGAACAACCGGCACCGGAATCTGCAGGCGCATCGCTTGCAGCGCTTCTACCCGACAACCCTGGAGGCGCTCCTTGCCGGACTGTTTGAAACCCTTGCCCTCGAACGCGCCCGCAGCGCCGCCGGGACACCATGGGTGCTCAACCTTGGTGGAGAAGAAACGCACCCGGCGACGCTGAGGGAGGTCGATGGGCTCCTCGCGGGGCTGGATCACCTTGAACAGGCCACGGTGCGGGATCCTTTCGGCCATGAATACCGGCCAGTCCGCCACCAGACCCACCGGCACCTCGCCCCGGGTGCGGGCTCGATCTACTACGTCGAAATTCCCCCTCGCGGGCGCGACCTCCGGCAGTCAGGCGTCCAGCACTGAGGCACCACTCGCGCGACGGCAAGGCGGCTCCCAGCTGTTAAGAGAGTGCTAAATCTCCGCACTGCCGCACATTGAAACCATTGAGACTGCCGGTTGCGGGACTTTCGTTGACCTCGAGGGAAGAACTAATGGCCACCCGGGCCGCACCGGGCCGAAAATGATTCGGAGCATTCAGAATCATAAATCCCACCCTGTCCGCCTTTATCCAAAAACCAAGATAATTTCGGATAGTACGAACATGTTCTCTTGCGCGTTCGGCACGCGCTTAGGGTGGTTAGGCATCGCGCGAAAGGTGCACTTCGGCTGTCACCCCACCCATTGGGAGGTATGTCTTTCAGCCATGTGACTGTCGAACCGTGCCTTCCCTGTGGAACTGTGGCGGTCGCCCAAGGTGATACTCATTGCCGTTCATCCGTGCCTTGTTCAGCCGAGGCGATCCGGACGGAACTCAAAGACAGGTCGGAGGTGGCTCCTGATGATTCCGAGCGCAACGGACCTATCCATTCTTCGGCCGAGGCCCCATCCGGGCGCTAGCGGCCCTCCGTCCGGAAGGAGGTTCCTCACCCACGCTGATTTTGGCCTCATCTTACTGTCGACATCGGGTGTGCCCAGGTCGTCCCCGTCCAGGCCGTAGCGGCGCTGCACTGATCGGGGATCATTTCCCCGGTTGGGCTTGAAGATGTGAGCGAGCGTCGGGGAAAACACCCTCATAGGTGAGCGAGGATCGGGAGGGACATGCCTACGCCGGCGGCGCCGTGGATTCGCGGACCACGAGATGCGTAGCGAGCTCCACCCGCCGTGAGTCCACCGCGTCACCCCGCATTTGGCGTAGGACGAACCGCAGGGCGGCGCGGCCCATTTCCTGCAGAGGCTGGGACACGGACGTCAGCGGAGGGACCGATTCCTCCGCTTGGTAGGTTCCGTCGAATCCCACCACGCTGATGTCCTCCGGGATGCGGATCTTTTGCCGGCGCGCCTCGGCGAGTACGCCCAAGGCGATGCTGTCGCTTGCGGCGAAGATTGCCGTTGGGCGCTCTTCGAGTTGAAGCAGCGTTTTCATTCCCGCCACACCATTCTCGGAGCGGAAGGGTCCGGACAGGATGTAGCGCTCCTCGACGGGCACCCCTTTCGCCATCAGCGCCGCCATGTAGCCGTGCAGCCGGGCCTGGTTGCACTCGGCCGCTTCCGGCCCGCCCAGATAGGCGATCCTGCGGTGCCCTAGATCCAGCAGGTGGGCCGTGGCGGCCTTGCCTCCGGCCCAATTGCTGGCACCGACGCTGACCACGTCACCCGGCGGCGGGTTGAGCGGGTCGATGACAACAATTGGTATCTGCCGCCGTCGAAATGGATCCAATTGTGCCGAGCTGAACGCCGAGGTCACCACGATCATGCCGCTGCGGCCTTCGTCGACGATCCGCTGCGCCCGTTGCTCGAGGCTCAGCTTCGACGCCGATTGCTGGCCGGTGATGTTGAGCAGGACTTCGACGTCGGAGGCGGCCGCGTGCTCCAGCACGCCATTGAGCACTTCCACTCCATACGCCGAATTCAAGGTGTCGAAGACAACCTCCACCACGGGCCGGCGGCTGGCGGTGTTCTTTCGCTGAAGCGGCGACTTGTATCCTGTCCGCTCCAAAGCGGTCAGGACTTTGGCACGTGTATCAGCCGCAACGTCCTCGCGCCCATTGACCACCTTCGAGACGGTCGGCATCGAGACGCCCGCTTCCCGGGCGATCGCGGCCAATGTCACCTTGGCGGGACTTTCGCTGCTGGCCATGGATCCTCAACTCTTTCGAAATATTTCGTTGACATAAGTCTGAGCGGCGAGGCGAGCAGAGTCAATCGCCATTTCGTAAAAGAGTTGAACTTTATGCCTGATTTGCCTTGACGGTGACCCACGCCATAGCTAAATTTGCCTAACGGAACGAAAATATTGTCGAAATATTTCGAAGATTCGGATCAAGCATATTCAGCGGCAGTGCAGCCTCGCTCCCCGAAGGCCGGACTCCCGAAACCAATAGCCGGGCAATCAGCGTCGAGCCCGGAGGACGAACGGAATTGCAAATGCTAAAACTCACGTTGCGCTCAGCAGCGATCGCCGTCACTGCTGCGGCCGTATCGATCTCCCTCGCAGCTTGCGGATCAAGTGGACCGGCAAGTTCAGCAGGAAACGCCGATTCGGCCACCATGTGGGGCCTTACGGGCGGTAACCAGCCCGTACTTCAGAAGTCCATCGATGCATGGAACAAAGCCCACCCGGACGAGACCGTCAAGCTCGACTTCTTCGCGAACGACGCGTACAAGACCAAGGTGCGCACCGCCGTCGGCGCCGGCCAGGGACCCACCTTCATTTACGGTTGGGGCGGCGGCGTGCTGAAGTCCTATGTCGACACCGGCCAAGTGGCCGACCTGTCGGACTTCGTAGCATCAAACCCCGATGTCAAGAACCGCTACCTGCCGTCCGTGCTCAAGAACGGCGTGATCGACGGCAAGACGTATGCCCTGCCAAACAACAACGTGCAGCCCGTCGTCCTGTACTACAACAAGGATGTCTTCGATAAGATCGGCGCGCAGGCCCCCAAGACCTGGGATGAACTGATGGCATTGGTGCCGAAGTTCAAGGCTGCAGGCATCGCTCCCTTCTCCCTAGGCGGCCAGTCTAAATGGCCTGACTTGATGTGGCTCGAATACCTGGTGGAGCGCATCGGCGGACCCGACGTCTTCGCGAACATCGCCGCCAACAAGCCCGGCGCCTGGTCCGACCCGGCCGTCAAGGAAGCCCTGAGCAAGATCCAGGATCTGGTGGACGCCGGCGGATTCGCCAACGGCTTCTCCTCCATCGCCGCCGACAGCAACGCGGACCAGGCCCTCCTTTACACCGGCAAGGCCGCCATGATCCTGCAGGGTGGCTGGATCTACCAGAGCATGAAGAAAGACGCCGCGGACTTCGTCAAGAACGGCAAGCTGGGCTACGTCACCTTCCCCACCGTTTCCGGCGGCAAGGGCGATCCGGCCAACGTCGTGGGCAACCCGTCCAACTTCTGGTCGATCTCTTCCAAGGCAACTGACAGCCAGAAGAAGGCGGCGCTCGACTACGTCAAGAGCGGAATGTTCACCGACGCCGACACGCAGGCCTTGATCGACTCCGGAGCCGTTCCCGTGACCACAGGCATCGAAAGCAAGCTGGCCGCATCGCCGGACAAGGACTTCCTGAGCTACGTGTACGGCATGGCCAAGAACGCCCCGAGCTTCACCCTCTCGTGGGACCAGGCCCTCAGCCCTGCCCAGGGAGACGCCATGTTGGCGAACCTGGACCAGATCTTCCTGAAGAAGATCAGCCCCGATCAGTTCGTCTCTACCATGAACGCCACGATCGGAAAGTAACCAGTGTCTACCTCAACCGGTTCTTCCCGGCGGGTCCTTGAAAAGGGCCCGTCGGGGTGGCTGGCCGCACCAGCCCTCGTCTTCTTCCTCCTCTTCGCCATCATCCCGCTCTTCGGCGTGCTCTTCCTCAGCTTCACCAAATGGGACGGGCTGGGCGAAATCAAGCTGGACGGCTTGTCGAGTTGGACCACGGTCCTGACTGATCCCGTCACCGGCAATGCGCTGTGGGTCACCGCCAAGATCATGTTCTTCTCGTTCATCGTCCAGGCTCCCATCAGCTTGCTCCTCGGAGTCTTCACATCCGCGTCCCAGAAATACCGCGCGGCCCTCGCCGTCCTCTACTTCGTGCCGCTGCTGCTGGTCCTCCGCCGCCGTCGCCATCGCCTACAAGGCCCTCTTGGACCCGAACTTCGGCCTTGGCCCGGGCCTGGGCCTTCCATTCCTGGCCCAGGACTGGCTCGGCAACTCGGATCTGGTGCTGTTCGTCGTCGTCTTCGTTATCGCTTGGCAGTTTGTCCCGTTCCACACGCTCATCTACCAAGGCGGCGTACGCCAGATCCCGGCGTCGCTGTATGAAGCGGCCCAAATCGACGGCGCCGGGCGCGTCCAGCAGTTCTTCGCCATCACCTTGCCCCAGTTGAAGTACACCATCATCACGTCCTCCACCCTCATGGTGGTCGGCTCGCTGGCCTACTTCGATCTCGTCTTCGTCCTCACCGGCGGAGGCCCCGGCTACTCCACGCGGCTGCTACCGCTGCACATGTACCTGACCGGCTTCAAGGCCAACGACATGGGGGCCGCGAGCGCCTTGGGCGTCATCCTCGTGGTGATCGGCCTTGCCCTGGCCCTCCTCCTGCAAAGACTCGGTGGCAAGAACCGCAACGCAAGCCAATTGGAAGGTGCCTGATGGCTTCCACAACCCAGATACCCGCACCGCCGGAAAGGCGCACCGCGCAAAGCAACAAGCAAAGCCACAAGCATGGCCAGCGATCAAAAGGCGCCAAGGGCCCCGGCCGGCTCCGTCCCAACTATCTGGGCGGTCTGGGCGGCTGGCTTTGGCTGGCGATCATCATCGTTCCCATCTACTACGTGGTAGTGACCAGCCTGAAGAACCAGGCCGGGTTCTTCACCTCGAACCCGATGATGCCGCCCACCGAGCCGACCCTCGACAACTACAAGCTGGTCCTGGACAACGACTTCGCGATGTACTTCGCCAACAGCCTGATCGTCACAGTGGGCAGCGTTGTACCTGCACTCTTGGTCTCGTTCATGGCCGCCTACGCGATCGTGCGGGGCAAGGGCCGGTTCCTGACGTGGACGAACAACACGTTCCTCCTGGGCCTGGCGATTCCCTTGCACGCCACGATCATCCCCATCTATTGGATGATCACCAAGGCGCATCTCTATGACACCTTGTTGGCGTTGATCCTCCCGTCCATCGCGTTCGCCATTCCCATTTCCGTCCTCATCCTGAGCAATTTCATGCGCGATGTTCCCAACGAGTTGTTCGAGTCCATGCGGCTCGACGGATGCTCGGACTGGGCCATGATGTGGCGACTCGCGCTGCCCATGACGCGGCCCGCCGTCGTGACCGTGGGCATCTACAACGCGCTCGGAGTCTGGAACGGCTTCCTTTTCCCGCTGATCCTGACCCAGAGCCCGTCCACCCGCGTGCTTCCGTTGTCCTTGTGGACCTTCCAGGGCGAATTCAGCGTGAACATCCCCGCCGTGCTGGCTTCCGTGGTGCTGGCCACTTTGCCGCTCCTGGTCATCTATGTGGTGGCCCGCCGCCAGCTGCTCAGCGGGCTGACCGCCGGATTCAGCAAATAGCCAACGCTCTTTTGAAGTTCACGAAAGGAACACAATGACCACCGCAAAGCCCTTACGCGTCGGCATGGTCGGCTACGCGTTCATGGGTGCCGCCCACTCCCACGCCTGGCGGACCGCGCCGCGGTTCTTCGATCTCCCCCTGGACCCCCAGCTCACCGCGCTTTGCGGCCGGAACGACGACGGCGTCCGGGCCGCCGCGGGCAAGCTCGGCTGGGGATCGGTGGAGACTGATTGGCGCCGGCTCCTCGAGCGGGACGACATCGACCTCATCGACATCTGCACCCCGGGCAACACGCACGCCGAGATCGCGATAGCAGCCCTCGAAGCTGGCAAGCACGTGCTCTGCGAGAAGCCCCTGGCCAATTCGGTGGCGGAAGCGGAGCGGATGACCGAAGCCGCCCAGGCCGCAGCGCAACGCGGCGTGTTCTCAATGTGCGGGTTCAGCTACCGACGCACCCCCGCGTTGGCCCTCGCCAAGCGGATGGTCGAGCAGGGCCGTCTGGGAAACATCCGGCACGTGCGGGCCCAGTACCTGCAGGATTGGCTCAGCGACGAAAACGCGCCCATGACCTGGCGGCTGGACAAGTCCAAGTCCGGGTCCGGCTCCCTGGGCGACATCGGAGCGCACAGCATTGACGCCGCTCAGTGGGTCACAGGGCAGCACATCACGGGCGTTTCCGCGCTCCTGGAAACGTTCGTCCACGAGCGGCCGTTGGCCGGTGACCTCGTGGGACTCGGCGGCCACGGCGACGTCGGCGCGGATGCGCCGCGCGGTACGGTCACCGTTGATGACGCGGCCATTTTCAGCGCCCGTTTTTCCGGCGACGGGCTCGACGGCGGCGCTAATTCCGCGGGCGCCGTCGGGGTCTTCGAGGCCACGCGTTTCGCGCTGGGGCGGAAGAACGCGATGCGCCTGGAAGTCAACGGGACGAGGGCATCGCTCGCGTTCGACTTCGAAGAGATGAACGTCTTGTCCTTCTACGACGCGGCCGAATCCCCCGACGCCGGGTTCCGCCGGATCTTCGTCACCGAACCAGGCCACCCCTACGCCGGAAATTGGTGGCCCACGGGGCATGGGCTCGGTTACGAACATGGCTTCACCCACCAGGTGGTGGACCTCGTGACCGCGATTGGCGCTGGCGAGCAGCCCTCGCCGTCGTTCGCTGATGCCCTGCAAGTGCAAAAGGTGCTGGCCGCCGTCGAAAGCAGCGCCGCAGCGTCCAGCCGCTGGCAGAAAGTCTAGGAGGGAACCCCGATGACAAGACCCATCACACTATTCACCGGCCAGTGGGCCGATCTGCCCTTCGAAGAGGTCGCCCGGCTCGCGGGTGAGTGGGGCTTCGACGGGCTGGAAATCGCCTGTTGGGGAGACCATCTGGAACCCTACCGTGCCTCCGTGGACGACAGCTATGTCCAGGATCGGCTCGACATCCTTGAGAAGAACGGCCTTCAGGTCTTCGCGATCGCCAACCACCTCACGGGCCAGGCGGTGTGTGACGACCCTATCGATGAGCGCCACCGGGACATCCTGTCCGATGAAATCTGGGGCAATGGTGATCCCGAAGGGGTACGCCGACGCGCCGCGGAGTCCATGAAGGCGACGGCACGGGCCGCGGCACGCCTCGGCGTCAAGACCGTCACGGGATTCACGGGCTCCTCCATCTGGAAGGCCGTGGCCATGTTCCCGCCTGCCTCGGAATCGATGATCGAACGTGGCTACCAGGATTTCGCGGACCGCTGGAACCCGATCCTCGACGTGTTCGACGAGGTGGGAGTCCGCTTCGCCTTGGAAGTCCACCCCTCCGAGATCGCCTACGACTACTGGACCGCAAAGCGCGCCCTGGAAGCTGTAGGCCATCGCGAGAGCTTCGGGCTGAACTTCGATCCGTCCCACTTCATCTGGCAGGACCTGGATCCGGTGATGTTCCTCCAGGATTTCGCACCGAAGATCTTCCATATGCACGTCAAGGAATCCATCCGCCAGCTCAATGGCCGCAATGGCCGGCTCGGATCCCACTTGCCATGGGCGGATCCGCGCCGTGGCTGGGACTTCGTCACAGCAGGCCATGGGGATGTGAAGTGGGAGCCGATCTTCCGCACCCTCAATGCCATCGGCTACGAGGGGCCAACCAGCGTCGAGTGGGAAGACGCGGGCATGGACCGGCTCGTCGGAG
Source organism: Arthrobacter sp. SE2 (assembly GCF_058244265.1). NCBI lineage: Bacteria > Bacillati > Actinomycetota > Actinomycetes > Micrococcales > Micrococcaceae > Arthrobacter > Arthrobacter sp. SE2. The sequence continues at coordinate 69,378 of NZ_JBZAYA010000014.1, forward strand.
CGCCGCAATCGTTGGCCTTGGTCCGGGAACTCGCCGCTATCGCCCCGCCCGTCGCCGCATTCGACGCGGCATTCTCAAGCCGCTGACCGTTCGCTTTATCCGGCCTTATTTCTAAGCAAAGGAAACCATGACTGACAAGAAGACCGCCCTGGTGGTCCGTGGCGGCTGGGATGGCCATCAGCCATTCGAGGCCACAGAACTCTTTATCCCGTTCCTCAAGGACAATGGCTATGACGTCCGTGTGGAGGAATCCCCCAAGGTATATGCCGATTCGGCATATATGTCCGGCGTGGACTTGATCGTGCAATGCGTGACCATGTCCACGATTGAAAAGGACGAGTTCGAGGGGCTCCGCACCGCCGTCGAAAACGGCACCGGGCTTGCCGGCTGGCACGGCGGCATCGCCGATTCCTACCGGAACAACTCGGATTACCTGCACATGATCGGCGGCCAGTTCTCCTGCCACCCGGGCAAACACCCGGACGAACGCATCGGCGAGCAGTCCGACAACTACGTGCCGTACACGGTGAATATGCTCCCGGGTGCCGCGAGCCATCCCATCACACAGGGCATCGGCGACTTCGAGCTGGTAACCGAGCAGTACTGGGTCCTCTCGGACGACTACATCGACGTCCTCGCCACCACCAGCCAGAAGGTCCGCGAATGGGACCAGTGGAACCGGGAAGTCACCTCACCCGCCATCTGGACCAGGCAGTGGGGGAAGGGGCGGATCTTCGTCTGCACCCCGGGACACCGGGTGGAAATCCTCCAAGACAGCAACGTCCGCACGATCATCGAAAGGGGCATGCTTTGGGCAACCCGATAGACACAGCCAAGCCAATTAGAGTAGGAATCATTGGCTGCGGCGCCATCATCGCCCAGTACCTCAAAAACTTCCGCCGGCTGGAGGCAATCGACCTGGTGGCCGTGGCGGATCTCGATCCCGCGCGCGCTCAGGCGGTCGCGGATTCTTACGACGGCGTCCGTGCGGTGACCGTCGACGAACTCCTGGCGGCGGACGACGTCGAGCTCGTCCTGAACCTCACCATTCCGGCCGCGCATGCGCCGATCGCTTTGAGGGCGATCGCCGCCGGCAAGAGTGTGTATGGGGAAAAGCCGCTCGCTGCGACGACCGCCGAGGCACGGCAAGTGCTCGACGCGGCGCGGGAGGCCGGCGTCGTGGTCGGCTGCGCGCCGGATACGGTACTCGGTACCGGGATCCAGACCGCCCGCAAAGCGATCGACGACGGCCTGATCGGTGCGCCGATCTCGGCCACGGCAACCATGGTGACGCCGGGACACGAGCGCTGGCACCCCAATCCGGATTTCTACTACCAACCCGGCGGCGGACCGCTGCTGGACATGGGCCCCTATTACGTGAGTGCCCTGGTCACGTTGCTGGGCCCGGTAGTCTCGGTCATCGGAGCAGCAAGCCACACACGGAACTCACGCACCATCGGTTCGGGCCCGCGCGAGGGCGAGGTGATTCCGGTGACCATAGATTCGCACGTGACCGGAGTCCTGGTCCATGCCTCCGGCGCCCTGTCCACGCTTGTGATGAGCTTTGACGCGGTGAAAACCAAGTCGCCCAACATCGAGATCCACGGTGCGGCAGGGTCCCTTGTGGTTCCTGATCCGAACCACTTCGACGGCGACGTTGAGCTTTTCACCCTCGGCGCCGACTCCTGGCAGACGCTTCCAGTCTCGGCCGGTTACATCGATTCGGCCCGGGGCTTCGGCATCGCCGACCTCGCCGCAACCCCGGCTGGCGTCGAACCACGTGCTGGCGGCCAACTGGCATTCCATGCGCTGGAGGTCATGGAATCTGTGTTGGCATCCGCCCACAGCGGCTCAGCGGTGTCGATCGAAAGCACGGTTGCACGGCCGGAACTCGTGGAACTGACCGCCTTGGCTGCCCCGCTCGCGGAGGTTCAGGGAATCAGTTCGTAGGCCTGGCTCAATATTCTCCGGACTGAGGTTGCTGCGGCACCCCTGAGGGCCCCCGTCCGCCCCAGTCCGGAGACCGCCAGCTTTCCTTCCGGGATCAGCCCCGGCGCGTGGTGGTCCAAGCTCCGGCGCAGTGCGGGAACGATCCATTCCTCCAGTACGGCGAAATGACCGCCGAGCACGACGGCGGAAATGTTCGCCACCCGCGCCGTGGAGGCAACCGCGATTCCAAGGTAGTACCCGGCCTTTTCCACCGCTGACACGGCGCGCTCATCGCCGTCGGCAAGGCGGCGGAGCAAGTGGTCCATTTGCTGGGAGCTCGAATCCCGGTCTATTCCCACAGCGGAATATAAGGCCTCTTGGCCCGCGAACGTCTCAAGGCAACCGTGGCCCCCGCAGGCGCACAACGGGCCGTCCGGATGCACCACCACATGGCCGATCTCGCCGGCATGGCCTTGCGGGCCGGCGAACAGCTGGGAATCGATGACCAGCCCGCCACCAACACCCACTTCGCCGGAGATGTACAGGAAATCCCGGAACCACTCGCTTTTGCCGTGATCCGCGCCGTGGCCAAACCAGAGTTCCGCGAGCGCTGCGCTATTGGCCTCGTTCGAGAGGGAGACTCCGAAGGGGGCTTCGGGCAGGAGCTTGGGCAGCTCTTCGGAGAGCTCGACGTCGGCCCAGCCCAGGTTTGGCGCGGCCAGGACCCGGTTGTGTTCCGCATCCACCAACCCAGGCACGGTCAGTTCCCCACCAAGAAGTTCGACGCCGTCGGCCGCCGCCTTTGTTGCCGCCCGCTGCGCCATGGCGACGAGGAGCGGCAGGATGTCGGAGGGTAGGCTTCCACGGTTGTGCCGTTCAATGCTTTCGTGGAAGGTCAGTTCCCCTGTGAAGTCCAAGACCCCCACCGCGAGGTAGTCCACATTGATTTCCGCGGCCAAGGCACCGCGGGCCGGATTGAGGACAAGGCCGGTTCCCGGCCGTCCGCGGTCGCCGTCGCGGGTGACACTTGTTTCCCGCACCAGGCCGGATTCGAGCAAGTCTGTGACGAGGCTTGAAACGGAAGCTTTCGTCAGACCGCTTTCCGCGGCAAGCTGGGCGCGCGTGGCCCCGCCGTTCGTCTGGATCCCTGCGAGGACGAGAGCCAGATTCTGCCTGCGGACATCGCCCACTCTTCCGGGCGACGGCGTGGCGGACATGGTTCCTCCGGGATCCTGATTGACAAGGTGATCTCCATCATCATTCAGTGATCCGAGGTTGCGGTCCATTTGGACCGTGCCGCGCGGCTTGGCGATGGATCCTGCGCCGGGACCGCGGGGTCCCGGCGCAGGAGTCTCACTTAAAGGGAACCGTCAGCTGGTGCTTTCCCGCGCCAAGCTCGCGGGGGAGGCCGCCCGGAAGCTCGACTGTCGCCGTCGTTCCGCTCGGTACTGTGGCGTCGAGGTGCATGGTCCCGTTCTCGACCCGCCATGCGACTTCAGCCATGCCGTAGGGGGTCAGGTGACGCGTGGTCGCGTGGGTGATCCCTCCCCCGGGTTGCGGCCGGATGCCAATCTTCTTGTAGCCGGGTTCGAGGGGTGAGAGGCCGCCCACCACGCGGTGCATCCAGTCAGCCACGGCGCCGAGGGCATAGTGGTTGAACGAGGTCATCTCCCCGGGGTTGATGGTGCCGTCGGGCAGCATCGAGTCCCACCGTTCCCAGATGGTGGTTCCACCCTGCTTCACGGCGTACAGCCATGAGGGGCATTCTTCTTCCTTGAGCAGATCGTAGGCCGTCCCGACGTGGCCGCCGAGGGTGAGGGCATCGCTGATGACCGGGGTGCCGGCGAATCCGGTGGCGATGCGGTTCCCGGATTCGGCGACGAGCTCGGCGAGGCGGTCGGCCGCGCGGCGCTTCTGACTTTCTGTTGGCAGGAGGTCGAACACGAGCGCGAGGGCGTAGGCGGTCTGAGCGTCGCTTGTGATGGTTCCGTCCTCGCGGACGTACCGCTGGGCGAATGCCTGCCTGACCTTTTCGGCCAGTTCCGCGTACCGGGCTTCGTCGTCGCTATTGCCGAGGACATCGGCGATCCGGGAGAGGTGGCGTGCGGACCAGGCGAAATACGCAGTTGCGACGAGGTAGCGGTCCGTGCGCGCGTCTGCGGGGTCGTGCGGAGGCGCGGCGGGGTCAAGCCAGTCGCCGAGCTGGAACCCTTCGTCCCAAAGATGGGTTTCACCGGCCCGTTCGGCCATGAGGTCGACCCATGCTTTGGCGCTGGCGTACTGCTCGACGAGCACGCCCTTGTCTCCGAAGCGTTCGTGCAGGGTCCACGGGGTGAGCACGGCGACGTCGCCCCACACGGCCCCGGGGATCGTCTCGTCCCACGAGCCTGCCTGGACCCAGGGGACGTACCAGGGGACGGTCCCGTCCGGGAGCTGTTCGTCGGCGACGTCCTTAAGCCAGCCGGCGAGCATCCCGGAGCAGTCGTAGAGGAAGGACGCCGTGGGGGCGAAGACCTGGATGTCGCCGGTCCATCCGAGGCGTTCGTCGCGCTGGGGGCAGTCCGTGGGAATGCTGACGAAGTTCCCGCGCATGCTCCACCGGACGTTCTCGTGGAGGCGGTTGATGAGCGGGTCCGAGCATTCGAACCAGCCCGCGCGTTCCATGTCGGTGTGGTGGACCCGGGCTGTTAACGCGTCGAGATTGACGGCGTCGACAGCTCCGGTGATCTCGGCGTAGCGGAAGCCGTGCATGGTGAACCGCGGCTCCCAGGTGTGCTCGGAGTCGTCCGCAAGGATGTACTCGTCGGTCGAAGCGGCAAAGCGCAGCGGCCTCGTGTACAGCTCGCCGCCCTGGAGAACTTCTGCGTGACGGATGGTCACCGTGTCGCCCGGCTTGCCGTGGACGGTAAGCCGGACCCGTCCGACAAGGTTTTGGCCGAAGTCGATGAGGGTCTTGCCTGAGGGCGATGTCCAGACGCGTTGCGGGGCGAGCTCTTCGGTGCACCGGACGGGTGGTCCCGCCGGGGCCTCGAGAATGGACTTGCTCAGCTTGGCTGCCAGCACCCCGGACCATGTACTGTCATCAAAGCCCGGCTGCGACCAGCCGGGTTGCTCGAGGCGGGCGTCGTGGTGTTCGCCGTCGTAGAGGCTCGCGAAGGTGATGGGCCCGTGGGAGGTTCGCCATCCGTCGTCGGTTTGGATAACGGTCTTCCGGCCGTCCGTGTAGGTGATTTCGAGCTGCGCGAGGAGGGAAACCCGGTCCCCGTAGTTGTTGCGGGTACCTCCCTTGAAACCGAGGCGTCCGCGGAACCAGCCGTCGGCCAGCCAGGCACCGACCGTGTTCTCGCCGTCGAGGAGGAAGTCCGTGACGTCGAACGTCGAGTAGAGCAGGCGGTGGTCGTAGCTCGTCCAGCCCGGGGCAAGAACTTCGTCCCCGACCCGCTGGCCGTTGATCTCCACCTCATACACGCCCTGTCCGGTGACGTAGAGCCTGGCCGAAGCGATGCTTGCCCTGGTGGTGAAGGAGCGCCTGAGCAGGGCCGGCGGGTTGTCTTCCTCACGGTCATTCTCCAAGTCCGGAGTGATGGCCAGGGCAGTCCAGTCCTCGGGCGCGAGGAGGCCGGTCTCGATGGAGAAGGATTCGCTCCACGGAGAGGGTTCGTCGGCGCTTCCCCAGACCCGTATCTGCACCCCGACGTGCTCACGTGACTCCAACGCCCGGAATGGCCAATCCACGAGCACCGACTCCGCGGACAAGACTTCCGTTGTCACCCGGGCCTTGCCGGCCCGCTCGACGGCGATTTCGTACTTGCGCTGTTCCCATCCGGCCGGGGCTTGTGTCTGCCACGAAAGACGGGGGCGTGCTTTGCCGATTCCGAGTGCAACCGTCCGGTGTTCGGCCTGCAGACGGACCACACGGGCGGTGGTTGCAGTGGTCTCTTCTGTCGCTGTGGCTGTTGCCGGGATTGTCATGTGGTTCTTCCCAAATGTTCTCGTGGTGTGAGTGCGGTGGCGGTCCCGGGGACCGCCACCGCAAGGTGATCCGGTGTCGGCTCGCGGCCGTCCGGGAACGGCTAGGAGCCGGAGGTGTAAGCGGTGTCCATTTGCTTCAGGGCCCCGTTAGCGTCCGTCTTGCCGGCCAGGAGATCCTGCACTACCTGGAAGAGGGTCTGCTGGACGCGGGCGTTGGGCCAGTTCTGGTCCATGAACGCGTCCGTCTTGCCGCCCTTCTGGTATTGCTGGAGCGTGCTCAGTGCCGGGTCAACCTTGAACGCATCGTTCGGGACCGCCGGCAGGGCCTTGTTGGTCTGCGCGTACAGGTTCATGCCGTCAGGGCTCTCGAGGAAGTTGACGAACTTGATCGCGAGGTCCTTGTTTTTCGCGTGGGCGTTCACCCCGTAGGTCGAGCCTGCGGCGCCGGCCATGCGGGTATCAGCCGGGTTGTCGCTGGCCGGGACCGGGAGCATATTCAACTCGGTGCCCTTCGGTGCCTGCGTGCTGATCGCAGCCACGGCCGAGTTCACCTGCACCACGCTGAGCGCGTCGCCCTTGGCGACGGCGGCAAGGCTTGCGTTGTAGTCAGTGCCGAGGGGGTTGGCCTGGAAGCAGCCGGCCTTTTGCATCTCGACGTACTTGTTGAGCGCGTCGGTCCACTTCGAGTCGCTGAAGGTGGCCTTCTTGTCGGTCATGTCCTGGGGGAAGTTCGGGTTCGGACCGTAGACGAGGGTAGGGGTCAGTGCGTATGGGATGAGCTGGGTGACCCAGTTTGTCTGTGCGCCCAGCTCGAAGGCTGTCTTGCCCTTGGCCTTCGCCGCGGAGCAGAACTGGAGCAGGCCGCTCCAGGTGGTCGGAGGAGTCAGGCCCGCCTGGGTCATTGCGGTCATGTTGTAGACGGCGCCAATACCGGAGAACGTAACGGAGGCGCTGTAGGTCTTGCCGTTGTACTGGGTGACCGGCTTGATCCCGGCCGGGAAGCTGTTCGCCCAAGACTGGCTTGAAAGGTCTTCCAGGAAACCGGCCTTGCCGACCACGCGGGTGGCCATGGGGTTGCCGTCCCCGGGCCAGACGAAGACGACGTCCGGGGCGGTTCCCGAGGAGAGCTGGGTGCGGGTGGTGGTCTGGTACTGGTCCAGGGCCGACGTCGTGTACTTCACGTCCACACCCGGGTTCTGCTCCTTGAACTTGGCCACGACGGCGTCGAGGGCGGGCTTTTCGTTGGTCGTGGCCGCGAGGGTCAGGGTCTTCCCGTCCCCTCCGCCGGCACCGGCGTTGGAACTGCCTCCGCTGCATGCGGTGAGGCCGAGGGCCGCGGCGACGGCGACCGAGAGGGCCAGAAGGCTCTTCTTGTGCATTGTGTTGCTCTCCTTTGAACTGCAGCCAGGGCGCTGCCTAGGTAAAGACGTGAGGACCGGACGGCCTCACGCAGGTGAGGTGAGGGGACTAGCCTTTGAGACCGCTGGCGAAGCCCTTGATGATGGTGTTCTGCATCGCGAAGTAGGCGATGAGGATCGGCGCGATGGTGATGACCAGGCCGGCGAAGACCAGGTTCCACTGCGAGACGTACTGGCTGACGAACGAGAACAGGGCGACCGGTACGGTCTGCTGGTTGCTGCCGCTCAGGTACAGCAAGGGGGTCAGGAAGTCGTTCCAGACGTGAAGGACGTTCAGGATGATGACCGTGCCGGTGATGGGACGCACCAGCGGGAAGATCACCGAGAAGAAGCTCCGCAGCGGGCCGGCGCCGTCGATCGCGGCGGCTTCCTCGTAGTCGAGGGGAACTGCCCGGATGAAGCCGGTGTAGAGGAAAACCGAGAACGGGACCTGCAGGCCGGCGTAGTACAGGACCAGGGAGATCGGGTTGCCGAGCAGGCCCAGGTCCCGGATGGTCGTGTAGAGCGGGATGAGAGCAAGCTGGAAGGGCAGGAGCAGCCCCAGCATGAAGACGAAGAACAGCCACTTCGACCATCTCTTCGTCACCCGGGCCAGGGGGTAGGCGGCCAGTGCCGAGATGGCCACGATGATCAGTACGCTGAACACGGTGACGAAAGCGCTGGTCAGCAGGGCCTGGCCCAGGTTGGCCTGGCTCCAGGCATCGGAGAAGTTCTGGAACGTGATGTTGGTGACCGGCGCCAAGGGGGAGGACTGGTCGTCCGGCGTCTTCAGTGCCAGGTTGACCAGGATGTAGACAGGAAGGAAGAAGAGGACGCCGACCAGGACCATGACGGCCTCGAGGATGAACGTCCGCCAGGTGTAGCGGTTCACTTGGTGCCTCCCTGCTTGCCGAGGAGCTTGTATTGAGCGGTGGAGAGGATCGCGACGAATGCGGTCAGGACCAGGGCCATCGCGATGCCGTAGCTGAAGTCGCCGAACTGGAACGCGTTCTTGTAGATCAGAGTCGACATGGTGTCCGTCGAGGTTCCGGGGCCGCCGGAGGTCATGACCCACACCTGGTCGAACAGCTTCAGGCCTCCAATGATCGAGAGCATCAGGTTGATCGTGATCGCCGGAGCCAACTCCGGGCGGACCACGTACCAGAACCGGCGGAACGGGCCTGCGCCGTCGATCCTGGAGGCCTCGAGGACATCTTCAGGGACTCCCTGCAGGCCTGCCAGGAAGATCACCATGGAGTAGCCGGCGAATTGCCAGACGACCGTCGCGACGATGGACCATAGGGCGATGTCGGCATCCCCCAGCCAATCGTGCTGCAGGGCGCCAAGGCCGAAGAACCCCAGGATCTGATTGATCGCCCCGTCGGGGGTCATGAGGTACTTCCACAGATAGCCCGTGGCCACCGGCGTAATCACCGCCGGCGTGAAGAGGGCCACGCGCAGGATGTTGCGGCTCTTGATCTTGCTGTGTACACCCAGGGCCAGCAGCAGTCCGATGAGGTTCTGCACCACAGTGATCGCGAAGGCGATCAGCAGGGTGTGGACCACCGCGCCGACGCCCCCGGGGTCTTTGAGAAGGCGCTGGAACTGGGCCAGGCCCACGAAGTCCTTGGTGGCCGAGAGTCCGTCCCAGTTGGTGAACGCGTAGGCGGCGCCCTGCACACTTGGCCACAGGACTACGAACAGGAAGAACACGAGTGCCGGAACAACGAACCACCACGGGACTGTACCGATGCGGCGTGCGGTGAATTTCCGAGTGCGGCGGCTGACGGGTGGAACGGGCGCGGCAGCCTCGGCCACCGCCAGCGACTGGCTCTCCGCTGTGCTCATCGCGTCCCTCCAAGCAATGCCGGCACCGGAGTGCTGATCCATCGAATCACGGGAATCTCTCCATCGAGTAGAAACTTTGCTAAATTGAAGCGCTTCATCTGGATTCAGAGTAGGGGTCGGATGTGATGTGCGTCAATAGCTTTTGAAACGATTTAATTCTGATTTCATCTGGGATCACCAGCTTGACCACGTGTGCGCGGCCTTCTATTCTTGCGTGAAGCCACAAATGAAGCGCTTTAGGATTAAGGAACGAATCGCGTGACAAGCCAGACCGCAGACGGGGGCCGGGCCCCCAGTATGCAGGACGTCGCGCGCCTCGCCGGAGTATCCCTTGGGACTGTCTCGCATGCGTTGAACAAGCCGGAGAAAGTCTCGGCGCGTTCGCTCCAGAAGGTCCTCGCCGCCGTCGAGCAGCTGGGCTTCGTCCCGAACAGCGCCGCCCGTTCGCTTGCTGCGGGCAGTAGCAGCACCGTCGGGCTAGTCCTCACCGACATCGACAACTCACTCTTCGTCGACATTGCCAGGGGTGCCGAAGACGAGGCCCGGACCTCGGGCCATGCCCTCCTGCTGGCCAACAGCGACGTCGACTTCAAACGCCAGGAGTCGTACCTGGACATCTTCGACGAGGCGCGGGTGGCGGGCATCTTGTTCACGCCTTTGAACGCAAGTCTTGAAGGTGTCGACCGGGTCCGCCGGCACGGGCGCAGGATAGTCCTGGTCAACTACGCCGGCGGCCGCCAGGACTGCTGCGCAGTCCTCTCGGACGAGGAGCACGGCGGATACATGGCCGCAAGGCACCTCATTGAACTCGGCCGCCGCCGACTGTTGTTCGCCGGCGGCCCCGAGGAGTTCCACGCCGTCAAGGAGCGCCGCAACGGCGCCCTTCGGGCTGTGATGGAGGCCGGCAATGCCACCCTCGAGATCATCCCCTCCCGTCGCCTCAAGAGTGATGAAGGGCGCAAAATCGCAGCCGAAGTGACGAGCCGGCCCGCGGATCGCGTGCCGGACGGAATCATTTCGCCCTCAGACCGCATCGCGGCGGGAGTCATCCACGAGCTCATGGCAAGAGGCCTGCGCGTGCCCGAAGACGTCGCCGTCATCGGTTACGACAACAACCACTTCGCCACCGAAGTCGCCATCTCCATGTCCACCGTCGCCCAGGACGGACACAGAATGGGCGCCGAAGCAATAAATCTCCTCCTCGACGAGATCCGGAATCCTGACCACGAACACCGCGTCCTGACGCTCAAGCCCCGCCTCATCCTCCGCGAGAGCACTCTGGGACCCGGTGGAAGGCCTGTCCCGGAAGAAGACGGCAGGCTGCCGCTCGAAGCCTGAGCCGGCCGACCCTCCTTCGCCCCTAGTCCGCCGGGTACCTGATTCCCGCTTGGCTGCGTGCTTCATCCAGCAGGGACATGGTGGTCAAGGTATCTGCCAACGGCATCGTGGGGCTCTCGAGAAGGCCCTGCTGCAGGCAGCGGATCACTTCGCGCAACTGGTATGTGTAGCCACGGCCGGCCAGGATGAATTTCTCCACCCGCTGCTCGCCGGAGCTGGAGGTAATGGTCAGTTCGGTCGGATTAAACAGCGGGGCGTTGCATCGGAGCATCCCCTTCGTACCGCATACGGTGGCCGTTTGCGGGGTCGCCGCGGTCAACGAGGTCATGGCCTGGACCTGGGCTCCGGAAGGGTAGGACAACGTCAATGCTGTTCCGGAATCCACTCCGCCATCAGTGAGATGGGCCGTAGCCGTGATCGACTGGGGGCGTCCCAGGCTGATCAGTGCCCACGTCAAGGGATAAACGCCCACGTCCATCAAGGCGCCTCCCCCGTCTTCGCGCTTCCACAGCCGCGATTCGGGATGGTGCGGCGCCGGAAATCCGAGGTCAGCTTGCACCCACCGGATTTCGCCGAGTTCACCGGATGCGATGATTTCCGCCGCCCGTTGCACGCTGGGCAGGAACCGGGTCCACACTGCCTCCATCAGGAACAGGCTTTTCTCCTGGGCCAGGCTGACCAGATCTTCTGCTTCACGGGCGTTGATGGTCAACGGTTTCTCGCACAACACGTGCTTCCCGGCTTCGAGGGCAGCCTTCGCCACGGAGTAGTGGCTCGCGTGCGGCGTTGCCACATACACAGCGTCTACCGCGGGGTCCCGGAGCAGACGCTGGTAACCCGGAAGCCCGTCGTCGTCACCGTAGGCGCTCTGGAAGCCGTGCTCGGCGGCGAACGCCTCCGCGTTTTCCTGGTTCCGGGAACTCACGGACTGCAGGACGGCGTCGGGCAGCAGCGCGAGGTCGCTGACGACGGTGGAGGCGATCCGTCCGGTGGAAATGACTCCCCACCGGACGGGATTGCCCGATGCAGGCACCGGGTTCTGGTTCACGGAATCCAGAAGCGGCGTCCTGACGAGCAGCGGTTCAGTTGCCGGCGTCAACGCGGGCACTGACCTTCCTGTAGTTCTGCCCGATCGAAGCTCGGAAATCCGGCTCGGGTGTGGCATCCAGGGCCACGGGCCAGTCCGGGCGGAACCCGGCGAGCGCCCATGCCGCCTGCACTGCTGCCCCCCGCGCAACGTATTCACCCGGACTCGGAACCACCACCGGCAAGTCGAACACCTGGGCCGCGATCCGTTGGACAGCACGGTTCTGTACGGCACCCCCGATCAGCAGCAACCGTTCCGCGCGGCCGCCCTGGGCACGCAGCGCGTCCAGACCTCCGGCGAGTCCACACAGCATGCCTTCGATGGCCGCCCGGGCGATATTCGATCGGGTGGTGGAGGCGATGCTGAGCCCATGGAAGCTGGCTTTCGCGTGAGGCAGATTGGGGGTTCGTTCCCCTTCGAAATACGGCAACAGCACCACACCTCCCGCACCAGGTTCGGCTTCCAAGGCGAGCCGGGAAAGCCCGTCGAAGTCGACGTCGAGCACTGCGGCAACTGAGCTGAGCACACGGGCGGCGTTCAGCGTCACTGCGATGGGCAAGTACTCCCCGCTCGCATCCGCGAATCCCGCCACGGTCCCGCTCGCATCATGTCCGGGTGAGGAGTCGACGGCAAACACCGTACCGCTGGTGCCCACCGACACGACGACGTCGCCGGGTTTGGCTCCGAGTCCCAGCGCCGCGGCGGCGTTGTCCCCCGCCCCGACACCGAGCAGGATTCCGCCACCCAGCGCCTCGCTTGCGCCGGTGCCGCCGAAACACGCCGGGTGCACGCGGCCTGCGGTTTCGCCCGGACCCAGCACCCGGGGAAGAACGACGACGCCGGGCGCCGCCGTCGCTGACCCGCCCGAGGCTTCCCGGGCGTCCTGGCCGAACGCCAATCTGAACAAGTCCAGATCGTAGCGTCCGGTCAGTGGGCTCCAGTAGCCGGTGCCGCTGGCGTCCGAGCGGTCACTGGTGAGCTCGTCCAGGTCCGGCCCCAAGAGGCTGGAGTCCGCCGGGCCGTAACCGCGGAGACGCCACGTGAGCCAGTCGTGAGGGAGCGCGACGGCGGCCACCCTCGCCATGCTTTCGGGTTCATGGTCCCTGATCCAGCGGATCTTCGTGATCGTGAACGAAGCCACTGGCACCAGCCCGGTGCGCCGGGCGAAGTCCTCCGCCCCTACCTCTGCGGTGAGGTCTTCCGCAGAGCCGGCCGAGCGCGTGTCGTTCCACAGCAAGGCTGGCCGCACCACATTGCCGTCGCGGTCCAGCAGCACCATCCCGTGCTGCTGGCCCCCTACGGACAGCGCCTTGACATCGGCGAGGCCGCCGGCGTCGTCGAACGCTGCGGACAGAGCCCGCCACCACTCGTCCGGATGGACTTCCGTTCCCTCCGGGTGGCTCGCCCGGCCCGCACGGACCAGCGCACCGCTTTCCGCGTCGAGGACCACCACTTTGCAGCTTTGAGTAGAGGAATCAACCCCGGCAACAAGGTTCAAGGAAGCAGCTGCCACGGGATCAGCGCGCTCCGAGGAGGTGCTCGATGAAGAGCTGCTGGAGCTTCACGAATCCGAAGCCCTTGCCGCCGAAGTAGGCATCGGCGTCGAAGTCCTCATAGGCGGACTTGTCCGCACGCAACTGCTCGTAGCCTTCGCCCGGGTTCAGGGTGGGCTCGTTGATTTCAGCCACGCGGGACGCCTGGAGGGCTTCCTGGACCTCGGGGTCGGCACGGAATGCCTTGGCTCGCTCCTTGAGCAGCAAGTAGGTCTGCATGTTCGCGGCCGCAGAGTCCCACACGCCGTCGATGTCCTCGGTGCGGCTGGGCTTGTAGTCGAAGTGGCGCGGGCCCTTGTAGGACGGGCCGCCGTCGGGACCGCCGTTTTCGAGCAGGTCCACCAAGGAGAAGGCGTTCTGCAGGTCACCGTGGCCGAACACCAGGTCCTGATCGAACTTGATGCTGCGCTGGCCGTTGAGGTCAATGTGGAAGAGCTTGCCCTGGTATAGGGCCTGGGCGATGCTGTGCGTGAAGTTCAAGCCCGCCATCTGCTCGTGGCCGGTTTCGGGGTTGATTCCCACCAGCTCCGGACGTTCCAGGGTTTCGATGAACGCCAGGGCGTGGCCCAAGGTGGGGAGCAGGATGTCGCCGCGGGGTTCGTTCGGCTTCGGTTCGATCGCGAAGCGGATGTTGTAGCCCTTGTCCGTGACGTAGTCGCCCAACAGGTTGACGGCCTCGCGATAGCGCTCCAGCGCGCCGCGGATGTCCTTGGCGGCGTCGTATTCGCTGCCTTCACGGCCGCCCCACATGACGAAGGTTTCGGCGCCAAGTTCAGCAGCGAGATCGATGTTGTCCAACACCTTGCGCAAGGCGAAGCGGCGGACGCCGCGGTCATTGCTCGTAAAACCGCCGTCCTTGAAGACGGGGTGGCTGAACAGGTTGGTGGTGACCATGGGGACGATCATCCCTGTGGCCTTGAGCGCGCCCTGCAACCGGTCGATTTCGCGCTGGCGATCGGCAGCCGAGCAGCCGAAGGGGAACAGGTCGTTGTCGTGGAAAGTGATCCCGTAGGCGCCAAGATCGCTGAGCCGGTTAATGGCTTCCACGGTGTCCAGGGGAGGGCGGGTGGCTGAACCGAATTGGTCCTGCGCCTCCCATCCCACGGTCCAAAGGCCGAACGAGAACTTGTCTTCACGGGTGGGCTGAATCGTCATTGAGTGCTCCGGGTAGTCGATGTTGAGTTTGTTTCGCTATCCAACATATTACGAATCTCTGTGATGTCAACCACTTGGAGTCAACAAGATTTTTCATCCAGCTAACGAATTGTTCGCAAAAGATCTAGCGCGGCGACTAACGAGACGTTATGTTGTTTTGGACATCAAATAAGGCCGCGAGGCTCTCGAACGAAGGATTCAACCGTGACTGATCAGCTGGTGGCGGAACGCAACTGGGCAGGAAACTACTGCTACCAGGCACCGCAACTCGCCCATCCCACGAGCGTGGAGGAGCTCCAAGGGCTCGTGGCAGGCGCCAAGAAGATCCGCGCGCTCGGGTCCCGCCATTCCTTCAACTCCATCGCGGACACGGCCGGTACCCTCGTGGTGCTGGACCGTCTGGATCCTGGCATCAGTGTGGATGCGGCGAACATGACCGTCACAGTGAGCGGTGGTACGCGTTACGGGACACTCGCGGCTGAGCTCCAGCGCCAGGGTTTCGCCCTCCACAACCTGGCATCGCTCCCCCACATTTCGGTGGCAGGAGCTGTCGCCACTGCCACGCACGGCTCCGGTGACGCCAACGGCAACCTGGCCACCGCCGTCGCGGGCCTTGAACTGGTCACGGCGGACGGCAGCATTCTCAGCGTGCGCCGCGGCGATCCCGGCTTTGAGGGCATGGTGGTGGGACTCGGTGCTCTCGGCATCGTCACCAAACTGACCCTGGACATCCAGCCAAGCTTCGACGTCGCCCAGAGCGTCTTCGAAAACCTCAACTGGGATCTCGTCGTGGAAAACTTCGACCAGATAACCTCCTCGGCGTATAGCGTCAGCCTGTTCACTGACTGGAGCGGAGAGACTGTGGGCCAGGCTTGGCTCAAGAGGCGCAGCGGCGATCCCGCGACGGAATCGCCGGATTTCTTCGGTGGCACCCCGGCAACGGAAGCCCGGCACCCCCTTCCCGGAGTGTCTGGCAGTAACTGCACGCAGCAGCTCGGGATTGCCGGGCCGTGGTCCGACCGGCTGGCCCATTTCAGGATGGAATTCACTCCGAGCCAAGGCGACGAGCTGCAGAGCGAGTACCTCATCCCCCGTGAACACGCGGTGGACGCCCTCCGCACAATGCGCAGGCTCTCCGACGTCGTGACTCCGCTGCTGCTGATTGGCGAAATCCGCACGGTGGCGGCCGACCAACTCTGGCTGAGTGCCAACTACGGCCGCGACGGCATCGGCTTGCACTTCACGTGGCGCCAGGACCAGCCGGCGGTCGAAGCCATCCTGCCGCTGCTTGAGGCGGAACTGGCTCCGTTCACGGCGAGGCCGCACTGGGGCAAGCTGTTCGACGCCGATGCTGCCGCCGTCGCCCCTTTGTACCCTCGCTTCGGCGACTTCATCGCCCTGGCTGAGCGCCTGGATCCTTCCGGAAAGTTCCGCAATGACTTCCTGGACCGAACGGTGTTTGGGAGCTGATATTGTCGCGATGATGCCCTCCCCCACCCCACATCCCGTCACCGCCAGCGAGCCCGATCCTTCGCGGCGAAACAACCTGGCCCTGCTGACCTCCCTTGTCCATCACAACGGTGTACTCAGCCGCGCCCAGCTGACCAAACGCACGGGCTTGAACCGGTCCACCGTGGGGACGCTGATAGGGCAACTCGTGAACTTGGAAGTGGTGTACGAGACGGCGCCCTCCGGTGAAGCCCAGGTGGGCAGGCCCAGCCCGATCGTCCATCCGCGGCCATCCATAGCCGCACTGGCGGTCAACCCGGAGATCGACGCCGTCACCATCGGTCTTGTCGGACTCGGGGGCAAGGTCCAGAAGAAGATCCGTTTCGACACCGAGCGGATCCCGACGGCCAAAGAAGCCGTGAACATCGCCGCCGCGGTGATCGCCGGAATGCGGTCCGAGCTCGACACTTCGTACCGGGTCATGGGCGTGGGCATCGCGGTGCCCGGGCTCGTCAACCGCGACGACGGCGTAGTCCGGCACGCCCCGCACCTGGGCTGGCGCGATGAACCCATCGCCCGAATGCTCGGCGAAGCCACCGGATACCCCTGCCACGCGGCCAACGACGCATCGCTCGGCGCTGAGGGCGAACTCCTCTTCGGCGCCGGTGCGGGCCAGAAGAACCTGATCTTCCTCAACGGCGGCGCCAGCGGCATCGGCGGCGGAATCATCGCTGACGGGGAATTGCTTCGCGGAGCATCCGGCTACGCCGGGGAACTTGGACACACGTTTGTCCGCTCGTCCGGCAAACCTTGCCACTGCGGTGCCGCGGGCTGCCTTGAAACCGAAGTCTCCCAGTCACCCCTTTTTGAATTGGCCGGGATCGGCGGCGGCGATGCGGGCCAACTCGAGCAGGCGCTCCGCGCGAGCAGCAGCGATGCCGTGGCCGCCGAAGTGGCACGCCAGCTTGAATATCTTGGCGTCGCCTTGCGGAATGCGGTGAACATTTTCAATCCGGAAGCGATCGTCCTGGATGGCTTCCTCGGCGTCTTGCACGCCCTGTCTCCAGGGACATTGGACAGCTCGCTCCACTCGCAGGCGATGGACGGCCCGGCAGGCCAGGTGAAGATCTACCGGGCTGCCCTCGGCTCGGATCTGATGATGATCGGAGCCGCGGAACTCGCCTTCGCGCAGTTCCTCGCGGACCCTGCCGGCACCTTCTCCGCTCGCACTTCTTAATCTCCCCCTCCCAGTCAGGTCAACCATGCCGAATCAGGCCCGCCCGCTCAACCAGACGCCATCCCTTCATAGGGAACCGCGTCACCGTGCGCCAGCGCCCATGGGCGAACACTTCGAACTCACGGCCAACATCGGTGGCCGCAGCCAGCGCGTCGTCGTGACGGAAGTCGCCGCGAGCCTACGGGAGCTCGACGTCGACGGCGTAGCGCTGGTTCAGGACTATCCGGTCGACGCCCAACCGCCCTGGTGCGCGGGCTGGGTCCTGGTCCCGTGGCCCAACCGGGTGGCTGGCGGCACGTGGAGCTACGACGGCGTCGCCCAACAACTGGACATCACCGAACCGGGCAACGGCAACGCCTTGCACGGATTGCTGACGCACACTCCGTACAGTGTCAGTGCCCGGACCGCTGACAGCATCACGCTCGACGCCGGCATCTCGCCCCAGTCGGGGTACCCCTTCGAGTTGTCGACGTCGGTCCGCTATCAACTCCTGGAGGACGGGCTGCTTGTCACGCACCGACTGGAAAACACGGGCCACCGGTCCGCGCCCGTCGCGCTCGGTGCACATCCTTTCCTCCGCCTGGGGAGCGTGCCGACGGAAGAACTCACGCTCTACATCAACGCCGAAACCCACATCGAAGTGGATGAACGCCTGAACCCCAGCGGAATCACCACGGACGTCAGCGGAACGAGGAACGACTTCCGTGCCGGGCAGCTGGTGGGCGCCGTTGACCTCGACGACGCCTGGGGCAATGTCCGCCGCGAGGACGACGGAAGCTCATTGCACTATCTCGAAGCGCCCGACGGCAGCCAAGTCCAGATGTTCATGGACTCCTCCTTCGGCTACGTCCAAGCGTTTACCACCACGGATTTCGCAGCCGACGGCGGCATGGTGACCGCCGTCGCGGTTGAACCGATGACGGCCCCCGCCGACGCCTTCAACAGTGGCGAAGGCCTGCGTTGGCTGGAACCCGGGGAGGTCTGGGAAGCCAGTTGGGGCATCCGGTACCTGCCTCGTGGACCGCGACCTGACCCTCAAGCCGACTTCAACCCGAGCTGACACCGGCGCGTCCCTGCCGGGTGCCGTCGTCGTCGAAATCGCCGGAACAGTGCCTGCTCGCCGGAACGTTCGGGCGAGCAGGCACCGTTCCAGCGACGTCGGCACTGAAGTGGCTGGCCTACTTCGTCCCGGGCCACCCCGTGTACGACTCCGCCAGGTATGCCCGCGCGTGGCGGGAGGAGACCACGGAGTGGAGCTCGCCGCGCTGGCGGGCCCGGCCGAAGTCGTCCGAGCCCGGAACGGTGTGCAGCATGGACGTCATCCAGTAGGAGAAATGCTGGGCCTTCCAAACCCGCTCGAGAGCGCGGCCGCTGTAGGACTCGAGAAGCGCGTTGGAACCGTTCGAGTAGAAGGACTCGAGGCCTTCGAAGAGCACCTTGACGTCATGGAGGGCCAAATTGAGGCCCTTGGCGCCGGTCGGCGGGACTGTGTGGGCGGCGTCGCCCGCTAGGAACAGATTCCCGTGGCGCATGGGCGTGTGGACGAAGCTGCGGAACGGAAGGACCATCTTTTCGAGGACGGGCCCTTCCTTGAGCTCAAAGCCGTTTCCGTTGACGCGTTTGCGGAATTCGGACCAGATGCGCTCGTCGTCCCAGTCGGCCACGTTTTCCTTGGGGTCGCACTGGAAGTACATGCGCTGCACGTTCTCCGTGCGCTGGCTGATCAGGGCGAAGCCGTTCTCGGAGTTGGCGTAGATCAGTTCGTCTGAGCTTCGCGGCGCCCGGGCGAGGATGCCGAACCATGCGAAGGGGTATTCGTGGAAGTACCACTTGCGGTTGGCCTCGGGGATCTGGAAGCGGCAGTGGCTGCGGGAACCATCGGCGCCCACGAGGAAGTCCGCCTGGATCTCGAATTCCTGGCCCTCGGCATCGGTGAACCAGACCTTCGGTTTGCCGTCGAGGTCGTGGATGGTGGTATCCGTGACGCTGTACCGGACGTCGCCGCCGTCGTCCTTGCGGCGTGCGGCGAGGTCGAGAAAGACGTCCGTCTGCGGGTAGAGCCACACCGATTCCCCCACAAGCTCTTTGAAGTCGATCCGGTGGCTTTCGCCGTTGAAGCGCAGTTCGATCCCGTCATGCCTGTCGCCGTCGCGCAGCACCCGGTCCGAAACCCCGCTTTCCACGAGCAGGTTCACGGAGCCGTGTTCCAGGATGCCCGCACGGACGGTTTCGGCGATCTGCTGATGGCTGCGGACCTCGACCACCGTGGATTCGATCCCCGATGTGGCCAGCAGATGGGAGAGCATGAGGCCGGCCGGGCCCGCGCCCATGATGGCCACTTGGGTGGTGATGATCTTGCGTGCCAAAGTGTTCCTCGCTTCATTGCGGAACCGCGCCTGAAGGGCTGCGGAGGTTCTGCTGATCAGTGTGACCCGCACCGCAGGTTCGGCGTTATATGAATTCCGTTGAACGGAAACGCTTAGGCGTTTCGCTGCTCCCCGAGCTGGCGAGCGATGCCGCGGGCCGCCGTCTGCAGCGCAGGCACCAGGGCCTGCAGGCGCATTTCAGCGAGGGGAACCACGACGCCGAGTGCGGCTATCGTGCGCCGCTTGCCGTCCGTGACCGGCACCGCGATGCCCCATGTGTCCGGATCCACCACGCCCGCGAGCTGCGCGTACCCTTGCTGGGCGGTTTCGGCCAAAAGGTGACGGACGACGTCGGCCGTCACCTTGCCGGCCGGGTCACTGAACTGTTTGAGGTACTCGGCCTGCTGTTCCCGCGGCTGGCCTGCCATCAGGGCCAACCCGGCCGAAGAGATGTGAACCGGCATGCGGCCGGCAACGCGGGCGCGGTTGGCGACGGATCCCCTCCGGGACAGCCGCTCCACGAACAACGCCTCCCAACCGTCGAGCACGGCAAGGTTCACGTTCTGGTTCAGGACCTGCTGGATGTCCTCCATGAACGGCAGTGCCGCTTGCCGGAGGGCCAGAGTGGGTGAATTCCGGTTGACCAGCTCCCACAACCTCAGGCCCAATCGGACATTTCCGTCAACGCCGAGTTCAAGAAGTCCGTGTTCGGCTAGCTGCCGGACCAGGCGATGGGCGCTTGAGAGGGGCAAGCCAGCGGTCTCGGCGAGTTCCGAAAGCCGCAGGGACGTGGAGCCTTCGGGGAAGGCCTCGATGATCCGGACGATTCGGTCCACCACGGAATCACCGGATGCCGAGTTGGCCACGGAGCGTTTCCCACCTTCCTACGGTTTCCATTGAATGGTGGGCTCAAGCTTACTGCGGTTCAGCGGGATCCGCCGTGGCGTCCTTGGTTTCCCGCCGCGAGATCTCCAAGCCGATCGCGTCGTAGTGCGCAAGCACTACCGGAGAGGCAGACGTCCCGGGCTGGTCCAGCAGCCCAAAGGCGAAATCACTGGCGGCAAGAAGTTCTTCATCGGAGCACTTGTCCAGCGGTTGGAATCCCGCCGCATCGATCGAGGCTCCGAATTCGCCCGTGATCTCGAACGATTTCGATCCTGTTGGCGCCCCAAGCTGGAGACTGGCAGGCTTGTCCGTGAATTCCAGGGAAACTCCGGATCCGCTGACGAGGCCCACTTCCGTGGTTCCGCCGTCGATCGCATTGAGGTCGTTGCGGAGTCCCGCCAGGGCCTGTGATTCGACAATTGCGGCGTGGGAAAAGCCCACTCTGATGTGGGAGGTGACGCCCATTCGCCGAATCCGGCGAACGATGTGAACGAGTGCGGGCCTCGAATCTTGATTCAGGCTCCCCCGCACGTCGATTTCGACGGCGTCGGTGGAAACATCGAATTTTACGAGGGCGTGCAATCTACGGTCCATAGGTACTCCAAAAGAGGTGTCTATGGCCGACGGCTCAACCTTGAGAAGCGTATCCCGTGGAATCCTCGTTGTACACCCGCCGCGTTGAGCGATCAGAGGGCCGGACTCATCCCGCCCGGCTGCGGCCCGGCTCCTGGGCCGGCTCTTCGAAGTGGGTCAGGGTGCCCGCTGCGTCGACGGAATCCACCAAGGACTTGGCGACGTCGCGCAATTTCACGTTGCGATTGCTCGATGCCTCCGTCAGGATCCGGACGGCGTCCTCCTGGCTGCAGCGGCTTTGTGCCATGACAATTCCGACTGCTACGTCAATGACTGTGCGGGACTCCATTGCCGCCCGGAGATTGTTGGCGCTGTCCTTATGAACAGCGAACCTGACGGCAAGACGCAAGGCCTGCGATACCTCGCGGGTGTAGCCCCGGGCCCGATCTGCGGCCCTTTCGTTGAACTTGTATGGGGCATCGGAGTACAGATTGAGGGCCGCCTTGGCCTCGCCCTCAAGGTTGAAAGGCAAGGAGAGCACTGATCTCAGGCCGTACGATGCAACAGCAGTCGCGTAGTCGGGGCCCCAGCGGTTCTCCTCCAGGAGATCCGGAACGTAGACTTCCTGCTCCCCCTTGGCAGCCGTTAGGCATGGTCCTTGGGCCAAGGAATACTGGATCTCGTCCACTTCGCGGGCCACATCACTGCTCCACCCAATCGTGAGTGCCTTCCGCTCGCGTAGCAGCGTGATCCCACAGAGCGCATCATCGCCGTCGCCCGCCATTTGGTGGGCAGAAAACCGTGCCAATTCGTTGAGGAACTCCTCAAAATCGGCACTTTCCAGGATCAGGTTCTGGATTTGGTCATTGGTGGTCGGGGCGGAATCTGCAGGGAGCATGGCGCGTTCTCCAAGTGAATATGCTGACGGGGGCATGTGGAAATAATAAGTCCCTTCCGTACACCGTCCCACACGGTTGGCAATTGGGAAACGCCTAGCGGGAAGTGAGTTCCCGGAGCCGGAACCATGCCCCGGGCGCCAATACCACCGCGACGCCGACGGCGGCCCCGATCACCGTCTCCACGATGCGGTCCCGAAGCAAGAGCCCGGGCGGGACGTTGGCCACCAGCAGAGTGGAAATGAGCGCCAGCGGGGTGACGAATATCTGTGCCACAAGATATTGGCGCGCAATGAAGAGCTCAGCCCCGAACTGGCATACGGCAATCACCAACACCATCTGCCACGGCGCGGGGCCGAGCCAGAGGATTCCGGCCAACACGAGCAAACCCAGCAGGGTCCCAACGATCCTCTGGATTCCCCGTTGCACCCGATGCCGGGTACTGCGCCCCACCAAGGGAACCACTGCCGCCACCATCGCCCAATAACCGTGTCCGAACCCGAGCCATTCCCCGGCCAAGGTAGCAAGCGTTCCGGCCAGCCCGGCAGCCACGAAGTAGCCCACGCCTTCCAGCCACGCTGCCCGGATTTCCTGTGGCAACAAGCGTTCCGCCGGCGGCCGCTTCCAAGTCGTCCGGTGACTCGGGACCACCCGTGCCGACATTCCGATCAGCAACGCCAACACCGCAGTCAAAACGGCGGCCAACATCCCTTCCGAGAGCGGGGGCTGCTGGGACACGGAGGCGATCGCGGCGAAAGCGAAAATGTGGAAGAGGGAACCTGCCGGGCGAAGCCGCCACAGCGCAGTCACCACGGAGCAAAGCGCGGCAACCAACGTGGTGCCGAGCGTGAGGATCCACACGTAAGCGCCCGAGCCCTGTCCAACCCTCGCGGTCAGGGTAGCGAGCAGGATGATGCCCAGCAGCAGGGAACCGGCCCGGAGCTGGCTTCGAAAACGGTGGCTGTGGGGCTCGTTGCGGCCATAGATGTTGGTGAACGCAGCAAAGCTGGCAAAAACCACAAGGTCCAGCCGTCCGAACAACACGAGGGTGATCAATGGCAGGAAGACGCCCACTGCGCAGCGCACAGCCGGGTGATGGTCCTTGTTCCCGGGACCGATCCTGAACATCTCTGCCAGGGGGTTCAATGGATTGCCTGCCTCTGCTTGCGTCTCTTGAGCATCGCACTGCTCAACTAATACTGCCCGACTATTACTGCCCGACGGCGGCACTGGCATCCGCTGCGAGCTTACGCCGGACGGCTCCAGGCAGCCCGGTCAGCTTCCGTTGAATGAAAACCTTTGGCGTCAGCATTCGAGGACGTTGACGGCGACGCCAACAGCCATTGTCGGTTCCTAACAAGGTATGTGGTCGGGTTGGGGGCGGGTGAGCGAGTTCCTCCGCGTGCTGCTCCTTCGTCGCTTTGACGCACGCTTCCGGAACCCACTCACCCGCCTTTAGCCGTCACCAGAGCGCCCGGTGAACGTTTTGCGCTCCAAAGGAGGTTAGCAGCGGCCCCTTCGGGACCGACATCCGGCAGCGGGCGTCCCCGCCGTCCCCCTAACCTCGCAAGCTCGGTCAGGGAACCCGGACGGCGTGGGCCCATTCGGTCGCGAAAACGTCCGCCCAGCGGGCGTCTTCGCGACCGAGCCCGCAGAGGATGCCGGTCCCGACGGGCATGCCGGGTCCGGAGACGGTCAGCTAAGCGCTGCAACGCCCGGGTAGAGCGGGTGCGCGGCGGCGAGTGCCTCCACGCGGTGACGCAGACCGGTCA
>NZ_JBZAYA010000015.1:0-91389 GCF_058244265.1 Arthrobacter sp. SE2
CAAGGTTAACACTCAAAGCATCAACTATTTTGGAGACACACCACTAGTTGGGCTAGCCGACGTAGCGGTTCCGGCCGGCGCGGAATCCGAAGAAGGCCGCCAGGGATCCCACCACGAGGAACAGGATGCCGGCAGCCGCGAAGCCACCGGTCGCTTGGTGCAACTGGCCGACCATCAGGGTTCCCGTGGATCCCAAGCCATAGCCGACGCCCTGCATCATGCCGGAAAGGTGGGCCGCGGTGTGGGAATCGCGGGTACGCAGCATGATCATGGTCAACGCCACGGCCGTGAGGCTCCCCTGCCCCAGGCCCAACAGCCCGGTCCACACCCAAATCAGATCCGTGGGGCCGAAAATACTCAAGGCGAAGCCGCCGCCGGTCATGAGCGCCACCGCGGCATTGATGACGCGCTGATCCTTGAAACGGGCCGCGAGCCCCGGGGCAATGAACGAACCCAGCATCTGCAGCACAATCGACACGGACACGATCAAGCCGGCCGTCCCGCCGTCGATTCCGCGATCGCGCAGGATCGGCGCCAACCAAGCGAACACGCTGAAGGACATCATCGCCTGCAACACCATGAAGATGGTGACCTGCCAGGCGACGGCGGAACGCCAGACGTTCGCACCGCCGTCGGCAGCGTTGTGCCGGACGGGATGCTGGCGGATCGCCAGCGGTAGGAAAAGCAAAAGTACGACGGCGGCGGGCAGCGCCCAGAACCACAGCGCCGAGGTCCAGTGCCCGGCCGCGGTGAAGACGGGATAGGTGAAACCGGCGCCAAGCGCTGCGGACGCGCAAATCGCCGTCGTATATAGCCCACCCATGAGCCCAAGCCGATGCGGGAAGTCGCGCTTGACCACGCCGGGCAGCAGCACGTTGCATAGCGCGATCGCGGCGCCGCACGCCGCAGTACCGGCAAGGAGGGCCGGCAAGTGCCCGGCGCCGGCGAGGTCCACCGGACGCAGCAAAAGCCCCGCCGTCAGCACTGCCATCGCGCCGAGCAATACTCTCTCGGCACCGAAACGGCGGGCCAGGATCGGCGCCAGCGGCGCGAAGACGCCCAACAAGGTCACCGGCACAGTGGTCAGGACCACCACCGCCCAGCCCGGCAACCCGGCGTCGGCGGTGACTTCCGGAAGAACCGCCGAAAAACTCGAAAACACCGTCCGCAGGTTGAGGCCGATGAGCACCAGGCAGATCCCGAGGAAGACGAGTCCGCCTCGCGTCTTGACCTGCGTGGGCTCGGCAGCGGGAAGCTCGTCGATCTCGGCGTCGATGAGGATCTCGGGGATGCCGGAGTGCGGCTTGGTGTTCTCGGGGGAGCTTGAAGCGCGGGTCACTAAGCCATTCTGGCAGTTTGTCCACGTACGCAGGTTCCGCCGCGGGCGTTTGGCCGCGCAACGGTATTCTGGAGGAGATGAGTGAAACCCCAGATTCCCCTGAAACACCGCAGTCCTCGCGCCCCGTGACCCCAGGGAGCCAGGCCTCCTTCGGCACGTACGGCGGCCGACCGGTCAGTTTTGTGCGCCGCGGGACGCGCCTTCAGGGCCGCCGCCAGGCAGCGTGGGAAGAGCACTCGGACCGCTGGGCCATCCAGGTTCCGCGGCATGTCGCCAACACCTCCGTGCACCCGGACTACGTGTTCGACGTCGAAGCGGAGTTCGGCCGCAAGGCGCCGCTGATCGTCGAAATCGGTTCGGGACTCGGCGACGCCGTATGCCACGCGGCGGAGGAGAACCCGGACAAGGACTTCCTCGCCGTGGAGGTCTATACCCCGGGCCTGGCCAACACCATGATCAAGATCAACAGCCGCGGGCTCAGCAACGTCCGCGTGGTGGAGGCCAACGCCCCCGAGGTCCTCGCCACCATGCTCCCTGCGGGTTCGGTGAGCGAGCTCTGGGTCTTCTTCCCCGACCCGTGGCACAAATCCCGGCACCACAAACGCCGCCTCATCCAGCCCGCGTTCGCCAAACTCGCAGCACGGTGCCTCAAGAAGGGCGGGTTGTGGCGTATCGCCACCGACTGGTCCAACTACGCCATCCACGTCCGCGAGGTCCTTGCCGGCTCCACCGAGTTTGAGAACTTGCACGACGGCGAGAGGACCGGCGCTGACAGCCCCCTCACCCAGGTGTGGGAATCCGGAGTCGAATCCATGGTTGGCGGGGCACCTGTCAAGGAAGGCCGCGCCCCGGTCAGCACCGAGCACACCGGCCCCAACGAGGGAGTGGACCACGTGGGCGGGTGGGCTCCGCGCTTCCATGGCCGCATCCGCACCAGCTTCGAAAACAAGGCCCACGAGGCCGGACGCATGATCTTCGACCTTAGCTATCGCAAGGTCTAGCGGTAGATATTTGGTGGGGCAATGAAGGCGTCCAGCTTGTATGGCTCCTTGAGTTACTAGTTGATCCCACACCTCAAGGTGGCGCCTTCCCAAGCGCTGGCTGAACCCAGTGCCCTGGTCGGGAACGTCCCAGTACTACGGACGAACATCCTGAATGTCGTTTCGCGAAGGTCCGCGCAAACGACTTGAGGAGATGTCTGGGTCAAGGATGCTTGTCCCTGGTTAAAGCTATTGAACGGACCTGCCACTCGCTGGAGCCCCCACCAGACCGTCTTATACAGAGTTGTAGTCTGGGAGATGCTGATCATGAAGACATTGCAGGTCGTCTTTGGGTGACCGCCAACAGTTCCATACGGATAGATGCTCCCAGATGTCCGTTTATAAACGTTTCCGGTGTCAATGGTGCAACGCTGGCCGCTTGTACCGGCGATCGGCGACACGGTGGCGGGAGCAGCGACTTCCTTCAAGGTTTGGTTCTGCGGTGTCTCTTTGGTGAACGTTCCCAAGCTCTCCCCGAGTGTGGCTACCTCGGCCCAGGTCAGGTCGCCAGGTTTCGGTGCCGCGACCTTTGGGTCATATGCCGGAGCATCGGCCGGGGCATCTGGCGCCTTCGGCGACTGTTCAAGGGCAGTTGACGGCCCTGCCGCGAACAACGAGGCCAGCAACAGGGCTGACGTGGCAAGTACGGATATTTTGTTCATGGCTCCCTTTGCTATTTGCTATGCGTAAAACGGTCCGATAAGACAACCGGGCGTTATAAAAAGGTCAAGGCGCTCAAGTTTTCAGGTACCCTGTCAGCATGGCTGCGGTGTGGATCGTCCAACACGATGAAGAGGAACCATTTAATGCCGTGCTTGGCGTCTTCGCATCTCAAGACGAGGCGGAAGAGTTCGCCGAGGAAATCAAGCATGAGTACGCCAGAGGTGTCATTTACTCCCGCTATGAGATCGGATACCGCTACAACAGGGGACCTGGACACGCGAGTTTCGGCCCCGGCGACCAGTGACTGGCGGCAACTGCACCGGTCATTCTTAAGGTTCTTGACTTTGGATTCACGCTGTCCTCCTGCCAGTGTTATCGGGGGGACGCCCGTTGAAGCAAATGCTCAACGATTAAATTATGCAGAAAAGGCAAATTAAGCAAAACCTTTTATTAAACAGGTCGGAGGACTTTATCGCGGAATTCTAGAATCGGTACTCGGTTATTTCGACCTCTAGATTTTTCCCGATACTCAATCCCCAATCCAAACACTACTCAATTTGTTGTTTTCGAGCACTCAATTTTGCATATCGACTGGCTCAAGCAAGAGCAAAACCCTTGACACTGCGTGATGGAAGTACGCTAACGGTGCCTCGCCGAACCCAGCGCGAAACACTGAACGCCATCCAGCCAAGTCCGGGGAGCCCCGGCTGGAAAAGGCCGCATCTTTGCGCACCGCACAGGCACCGGATATCATGTGAGACGTGTCACCGAAAGGCGGCATGTGCTTATGATCTGCGGCGGGAGAGCCCTGCCGGTACGTTTCAGCAGGCGCCGTAGGAGCAAATCCTCCCCAGGAATCTCTCAGGCCCATGTACCGCCGCGGCAAGGCAACTCTGGAAAGCAGCCCGGGCAACCGGGCTCACCGACGGTGCAAGCGTCCAGCCGCGAGGCGGGACGCGGAAACTCTCAGGTCCAATACAGAGCGGGGAGGAACCGAATCATCGTGGTGCGTCCGCGCCACCTGAATTATGGAGTTCCTCATGACCCTGGCACCTGAAGGCCGTAAGCTGCTGCGCGTTGAACAGCGCAATAAAGCCGTCCCGGTCGAACGCAAGCCCGAGTGGATCAAAGCCAAGGTCCAGATGGGCCCTGAATTCGTGGGCCTGAAGAACCTCGTGAAAAAAGAAGGCCTGCACACCGTGTGCGAGGAAGCCGGCTGCCCGAACATCTTCGAGTGCTGGGAAGACAAGGAAGCGACCTTCCTGATCGGCGGCTCCGAATGCACCCGCCGCTGCGACTTCTGCCAGATCGACACCGGCAAACCCTCCCCCGTGGACATGTTCGAACCCACCAAGGTCGCCCGCTCCGTCCAGGCCATGGCCCTGCGCTACGCCACCGTCACCGGCGTCGCCCGCGATGACCTGGAAGACGAAGGCGTCTGGCTCTACGCCGAAACCGTCCGCAAGATCCACGAACTGAACCCCGGCACCGGCGTCGAACTGCTCATCCCCGATTTCTCCGGCAAACCCGAACACATCAGTGCGATCTGCGACTCCGCCCCCGAGGTCTTCGCGCACAACGTCGAAACCGTGCCCCGGATCTTCAAACGCATCCGCCCCGCGTTCCGCTACGACCGCTCCCTGGACGTCATCACCCAGGGCCGGGCCGCCGGCATGGTGACCAAATCCAACCTGATCCTGGGCATGGGCGAAACCCGGGAAGAGATCTCCGAAGCCCTGGCCGACCTGCACGCCGCGGGCTGTGACCTGATCACCATCACCCAGTACCTGCGCCCCTCCGAACGGCACCTGCCCGTGGACCGCTGGGTCAAACCCCAGGAATTCGTCGACCTCGCCACCGAAGCCGAGGAAATCGGCTTCCTCGGCGTCATGTCCGGCCCCCTGGTCCGCTCCTCCTACCGCGCCGGACGCCTCTGGGCCACCGCGATGCGCAAAAAAGGCCGCGAAATCCCCGCCCACCTGGCCCACATCGCCGAAGGCATCCAGGACTCCGGCACCACCCGCCAGGAAGCACGCACCCTCCTCGCACACCACGCGACGGCCTGATCCGCAAGGAGCCAGCATGTTCCCCACCCGGATTGAAATCATTCCCTCGGACGGAATCGTTGAGAAAGTCCAGGCCGCTGTGCCGCTTTCCACTACGCTCACCGTTACCTGCCTGCCCCATCACGGCATCGCGCGGACCATAGAGGCTTCCGTCGAGCTCAGTCTTCTCGGCTACAACGTGATTCCGCACCTCTCGGCACGCGGGCTGGAGCACCGGGCGCAGCTTTCCGGCATCCTCCGGGATTGCGAGGCCGCCGGGATCACGGAGGTCTTCGCCATCGGCGGAGACGGAGCGCAAGGTGCCGGCCCCTATCGATCAAGCCTTCCCCTCTTGGCGGACATCGCCGAGTACTCCGCCGGTAGCATCACCGCGGGCATCGCCGGTTACCCCGAGGGGCATCCTTCCGTGAGCGGGCTGGACTTGCTGGATGCCCTGTTGGCGAAACAACGCCTGGCCACGCACGTTGTCACGCAAATGTGCTTCTCCGCCCCGAAGGTCCTCGATTACGCAGCACTCCTGCGCCGCGAAGGGCTCGAACTGCCGCTGTGGGCCGGTGTTGCCGGAGCCGTTCCGCGGACAAAACTGCTGGCGTTGGCGACCCAGATCGGCGTCGGGACGTCCCTGAAGTTCCTCAGCAATAAAGGAACCCTTGCCCGCAAGCTCCTAGGCGTGGACAAGTACTCACCAGAAGGCCTGGTTTCCGAACTCATGGCGCACCCGGATGGTGTCGCGGGAATTCACCTCTACAGTTTCAACCGCTTGGACATGCCCACCTGGGAGCGAAGCGATCTGCCCGATTCTGAGGCCAGCGAGCCAGCGTCCGCCTGACCGCTCACCGCTGACCACCTAGGTTCCGGGAACCCCTAGCTCCCCGGGACCGAAATCACCGCGACCATCTTCTGGTTGTCATCGCGCAGTTCCACACCCGAAATCCCGGCGAGCTGGACCGGCGTCGCGCCCGTGACCTTGATGTGGCCGCTGGAGGTCGCGGTCCAACCGCAAGCCATTTCCTCCGTGCCGTCGCGGCCCTTGACCCACAGGTACATCGTGCCTTGCGGCGGCATGCTGCGGCCTTCCAGTTGCAGTTCGGTCCCCCACGCCTTCCTGACGAGCCCGACAGTGAGCTGCAGGCCATTGTCCGTCTGCACAGAGTAGCTGGCGTCAGGCTTAGGTGGCTGGTTCAACACCGGCCCCGCCAGTACGCCCAACCCAAGGCAAGCGGCGGCTACGGCGCCCACCAGAGCCGCCCACCGGCGTCGGGATTTCCGTCGGCGTGCTGCCATTTTCAAGAGAATCGGCTGCGGGAGCCTTTCCGAAAAAGCCCCCATTAGTGAGCGAGCGTCGGAAGTAGCGGCCGGAACTGCCGCGGCGGGCACGACGGCGGGGCGCCCGGCGGCGAGCGCGACGGCGTCGGGCACGGGGACGGCGTCGAGGAGGGCCGGGAGGCTCTCCAGCTCCCCCAGCTCAAGCCGGCAATCAGCGCAGCTTGCCAAGTGCTCCTCAAAAACCCGGGCATCGGCAGGTTCGAGGCCGCCGAGCAAGTAGGCGCCCAGCAATTGGTGAAGTCCGGTTTCGTTCACCGCTGCACCCCCATTTCATCGAGAATCGTGCGAAGCGCCCTGACGGCGTAGAAGGCCCGGGATTTCACCGTGCCGCTGGGGATGTTGAGCCTCAGCGCGGCCTCGTTCACCGTGAAACGTTCGTAATGCAGGGCTACCAGGACCTCCCGGTGTTCGGTGCTGAGCCGCAGGAGCGCCTCCTCCATAAGGACCCGGTTGAGGAGCTCATCCACGCGCTCGGTGGCCTCCTCCGGGTCCGCCATGTCGCGTTCGGCAGCCTCTGCCGGGCGCCGCTGGGCCTTGCGGTAGTTGTCGATGATGACATTGCGGGCAGTGCGGAACAAATAGCTGCGCAGGCTGCCGGTGATCTGCGGGGCGTGCTGCCACACGCGAAGGATGGTTTCCTGCACCACGTCTTCAGCCAAATGCGCGTCCGGCGTGCAGCTCAGCACGAAGCGGCGCAGGGCTGTGCCGTGGTCGCGGTAGATCGCGGCCACGACGTCCTCGTCGAGCGGCATCGGCGCCTCCTGTCTGCTGCGGCTTCCCCTTCTCCTGCGATAAGACGTGCCCGCCACGAAAAAGGTTCAGCCCTGTGAACCATTCTTCACCCCGCGGCGTCGTACGGATTAGTTTCCGGCACGTCGACGCCGGTCCAAGCAAAGGAGCACACTTTGAAGAAGCAACTCAGCACCGGTCTGGGCGTCATTGCGCTGGCTATTGTCCTTAGTGCCTGCGGAGGCAGCCCCGGCGCGTCTTCCACTTCCTCAAGCGCCACCAGCCCCAGCTCCGCGGCGTCAGCGAGTTCAAGCGCTCCGGCGTCGAGCACTCCTGCTGGCGCGCCGGAGCTGAAGACGGCGTCGTCGAGCGTCGGCGAGCGAGTGGTTGCGGCGAACGGCAAGAGCGTCTACATCTTCGCGAAGGACGTCAAGGGCTCCGGCAAGAGCGCCTGCACCGGAGGCTGCGCTACCAACTGGCCTGCTGTGACAACGACGTCGGCCATGCCGGCGGTTGACGGGGTGAGCGGAACCATCGGCACCATCCCCACGGCAGACGGCAAGATGCAGATCACCATCAACGGCATGCCCATCTACTTCTACGCCAAGGACGAAGACTCCAGTGACACCTACGGCCAAGGCGTGGGCGGTGTCTGGTCCTTGGTCAGCCCGTCCGGCTCCATGGTGACCCCGAGCAGCAGCAGCACCCCAAGCGGGAGCAGCATGGGCTACTGAAACCCTCGCTCACCTTTGCAGCCCAAAAGGCAAACGCTCGCTCAGATCTCGCCGGCCCGGCCGGCAGATCTGAGCGAGCGTTTGTCCTGGAGGACTTAAAGGTGAGCGGGCGTTTTAGGCGTCTTCGAACTCTTCAGCGTCCTCGAACTCCACCGCGGCGATGATTTCCTTCGTCTCCGGGTGGATCATGAAGGCTTCGTCGTCCTCTTCGATCATGATGTAGTTGCCGTGGTCCGTGGTGAAGTGCCAGGCGAGGATCGTCTCGCCGTCGTGCTCGTAGTTGGGATCGCCCATGGTGATCTTCTCAAGCTGGTAGCCGGCAACGTCGCACAGTTCACGGATGATGAGCTCGAATTCAGGGGCGTTCTCAAGTTCCGCTTCGGCTGCCTCGGCCTGGCGCTCTTCGAGGTTCGGGATGAGGGCTACGCGCTCGGCGATGTGAGCCTTCAGCTGCTCCTCGTCCAGGTAGAGCACGCCGTCCTGGCTGCGGAGCCACGCTGCGTTGAGTTCGATGATGTCTTCGGTCTCCAGGAGGGATTCGAATTCGCCGTCGAGGGCTTCGAGCTCAGCAACGGCTTCCGGTGCCACTTCGGACTCGTCAAGATCGCCGTCCAGGTAGGCCTCGGCGTCTTCCTCGGACAGGGCGTCGAAAGCTGCGGCGGTGCGGTTGAACAGCTCAAGGTGGCCCTTGGCGCCCATTCCTTCGAGGCCTTCGCGGACAAACGCATCCACCTCTTCGCGTTCCGGCACCGTGAACACGTACTGCGCGAAACCGCCCGCGAGTGCTTGGGTCAGGTAGTAGTCCACAAAGTAGCTGCGCAGAGCATTGGTAGCGATTTCCTCATGGTTGAGGAGCTCCTCGTACATCTCGTTGACCACGGTGACGTTCGCGTCCACAACGTCGGCGCTGTCGGCCTCGATGCTGTCCTTCGTCAGAACGACGGGGTTCTCATTGCTGGTCATGGGATTTCCTCACTGCTTGGAAGCTTGTGCTGCTCCGGACCCTTTCAACGTACGCGGGGGCGGTTGTCGGGCAAGCTAGGCAGAGGTGAACGTCCGGCAAAGTTTCAGGGCTGCTCCCTGGGCCCACGCCTCCAGGGTTCCCTGACTGAGCGGAGCGAAGTGAGGGAGGAGGTATGGGCCCACGCCTCCCGGGTTCCCTGACTGAGCGGAGCGAAGTGAGGGAGGAGGCGGGGACTAGGATTCATAGATAGCCTCCTGCCGAAAGTAGCCCGAACGAATGCCTTCCCACTCAGACGACTCCTGGGAACTGGCGATTCAGACACCCGCCATTAACGACCGCTCCCTGGCGGCCGGCCTCGCCTATGCCATGGGAAGCCGGGTCAGCAGCATCACTTTCGATTCCGCCACGGGATTGATGATGGGCAAGGTCAGGGGCAGTGGCCCGTCAGCGTATTCGACGTCGGCCAAGCTGGTCCGCAAGCCCGGCGGCTGGAGCTGCACCGTTGGCGTATGCAGTTGCCCCGTCCGCAAGGACTGCAAACACGTGGCCGCCCTTCTCTTCGCCGCGGAAGACCATCCTGCCGTGCGCGCACAGCTGCTCAGCGCGCCTGCGTTCGGACAGACGGCCCAGCCGGGGGGAATCGTGCAGCGACCGGCCTGGGAGCAGGCACTCAGCAAGCTCATCGCCACTCCGGGGACCGCCCCGCAAGGCCAGGGCCTCCCCTTGGCACTGGCGTTCGAAGTGGAAGAACCTGCCCCGCACTTCTCCTACACAGGCCGGCGCGATCCGCTCCGCAGCGTGCGCCAGCTCAAGGCCCGCCCGGTGATGATGGGCGCCAAGGGCAAGTGGATCCGGGGCGATGTTTCCTGGACCAACCTGAACTACCTCGGCTACAAGCGCGAGTTCAACGAAGCCCATATCGACTGGATGCAGAACTTCCTGGCCGCGCATTCCACTGCGGACTACCGGCAGCTCACTTCGAGCATGTGGATGCTCCTCAACGAATTCGCCGGCAAGAACTTGTGGAGCCTCCTGGTCGAAGCCGACAAGATAGGGGTTTCGCTCATCCACTCCGGCGGGACCGAGCCGGTCCGTATTGCTGCGGAGCCCGCCGTCGTCGGGCTTGACCTTAGCCGGCCCGACGACGGACTGCAGCTCGCGCCGTCGGTGACCTTGGGCGCGGACGCCCTTGATCCGGCGACCTTGGGCTTGATCGGCCGCCCGGCACATGGCTTGTTCTTCACGGGTCCCGGCGAGGGCCACTTGCCCGGGGTATCGGCACCCGAGAACCTCATCACGCTGGCTCCGTTGGAGGGCGGTGAGTCGCAGGAACTCCTCGATTTCGTCATGGGCGCATCCCGGCTCCAGATCCCGGAGAATGACGAAGAGCGGTTCCTCACGGCGTTCTATCCGAAGCTCAAGCAGTCCACCCGGGTCACGGCAGCGGACCATTCAGTGGAGTTGCCGGTCCTCGCCGTGCCCACGCTGTCCCTTCTGGCGAACTACGGTGCTGACCACCGGGTGCGGCTGCACTGGGAGTGGCACTACAAGGCCGGCAAGCTCGTGACTGCCCAGCCCCTCTGGCGGCACCCGGACGACCACGGCTACCGCGACGACGCCGAGGAGGCCCGGATCCTTGAGTCCCTGGGCCGGCTTTGGGACGTAGTCGCCGCGCTGGGTGAATCCTCGAGCGGCGGATGGGGGGCTCCACGGCTGGCCGCCTCGGTAGCGCTGGACGGCCTGGACACCCTCGCCTTCACCGAGGAGGTGCTGCCCCGGCTGCGCGAGCTGCCCGACGTCGTCGTGGACACCTCGGGCGAGATCGCCGACTACCGCGAGGCAACCGAGGCTCCCGTCGTCTCAATCTCGACCAAGGCCACCGACAGCCGCGACTGGTTCGATCTCGGCATCGTCATCACGCTCGAGGGCGAACCTGTGTCCTTCGCCGCGGTGTTTTCCGCGCTCGCGGCGGGCCAGAGCCGGATGCTGCTGCCGAGCGGCGCCTACTTCTCACTGGACTTGCCCGAGCTGCACCAGCTCCGCGCGCTGATCGACGAGGCCAGATCTCTGCAGGACAGCCCGGACCGGCACGGCACCCTGCAGCTCAGCCGCTTCCAGGCAGGGCTCTGGGATGAGCTCGCGCAATTGGGGATCGTCGACGAGCAGGCGGCGGCATGGCGCGAGGCCGTGGGCGGCTTGCTCGACGACGGCGTGACCGGGCTCCCGCTGCCGGGCTCGCTCGATGCCGAGCTCCGTCCCTATCAGCTGGAGGGCTTCAACTGGCTGAGTTTCCTGTACCGTCACAGCCTGGGCGGGGTCCTGGCCGACGACATGGGCCTCGGCAAGACAGTGCAGGCAATTGCTTTGATGTGTGCGGCGAAGGAGCAGGCTGAATCCGACGCCGGCACCGCGGGCGGCTCGGGCGGCGGCGCCCCCTTCTTGGTAGTGGCGCCCACCAGCGTCGTGGGAAACTGGGCCGCGGAAGTGCAGCGCTTCGCGCCGGGCCTGAGCATCAAGACCGTCGGAGAGACCTTCGCCAAGAGCGGCGCCGATCCGCAGGAAGCCATGGCCGGAACCGACGTCGTCATCACTTCGTACGCGCTGTTCCGGATCGACTACGAGGCCTACGCGGCCAAGGAATGGGCCGGGCTGATGCTCGACGAAGCCCAGTTCGTCAAGAACCACCAGTCCAAGGCGTACCAGTGCGCCCGGAAACTCCCGGCATCCTTCAAGCTGGCAATCACCGGCACGCCACTGGAAAACAACCTCATGGAGTTCTGGGCGCTGACTTCGATCGTCGCTCCCGGGCTGTTCTCCAGCCCCCGCCGTTTCGCGGAGTACTACCAAAAGCCGGTCGAAAAGAACGGAGACAAGGCCCAGCTCGCCAAGCTCCGCCGTCGGGTACGTCCCCTCATGATGCGCCGCACCAAAGAGCAAGTCATCAAGGACCTGCCGCCCAAGCAGGAGCAGGTGCTGGAAGTGGTACTGAACCCGCGGCACCAGAAGGTGTACCAGACGCACCTGCAGCGTGAGCGGCAGAAAATCCTGGGGCTCATCGACGACGTCAATAAGAACCGCTTCACCATTTTCCAGTCGCTCACCCTCCTGCGGCAGCTCAGCCTGGATGTCTCCCTCGTGGACGAGTCCTTGTCCGCCGTGCGCTCGTCCAAGCTGGATGTGCTGTTCGAACAGCTGGAAGACATTGTTGCCGAGGGGCACAGGGCGCTCATTTTCAGCCAGTTCACGGGGTTCTTGGGCAAGGTCCGCGAGCGGCTCGACGCGGAGGACATCGAGTATTGCTACCTCGACGGCAGCACCCGGAACCGGGCCGACGTCGTGAGCGAATTCAAGAACGGCGCGGCGCCTGTGTTCCTTATTTCCTTGAAGGCCGGCGGCTTCGGCCTGAACCTGACCGAGGCCGACTACGTGTTCCTGCTGGACCCATGGTGGAACCCCGCGTCCGAAGCGCAGGCCGTGGACCGGACCCACAGGATCGGGCAGGCGAGGAACGTGATGGTCTACCGATTGGTCGCCAAGGACACCATCGAGGAAAAGGTCATGGCGCTCAAGACCAGGAAGTCGCAGCTGTTCGCGGACGTGATGGAAGGCGATGCGCTGACCGGTGGCGCCTTGACGGCGGAGGATCTGGCGGGCTTGTTCGCGGAGTAAGGCTTCTCGGTCTGAGAAACGACCACCAAGGTCGCCATTACTCACCTTTTTGCCATAAAATGTGAGTAGCGAGCGACTAACTCACCGTTTTCAGGAGACTACATGGCTGCTTGGCCCGCGCACGGAAGCAAGATTGTGCCATGGAAGTCATCCGGACGACCGCCCCGCGAGGATCGGGAGTTCACAGAGGTAGAGGTGTCGCTACCGCCGTTCATAGCGGATCTCTGGTTCGAGCCCGGACGTGAAACCATCGTGGCGCTCGAAGAGGCTGCAGTTGCCATCGCATCTTTGGACGTAACCGCCGGCACCCGCATGACGGCAGTCAGTGGATTTCTACTTCGCAGCGAGGCGGTTTCTTCATCCAAGATCGAGCACGTGGACGCCAAGCGAAATGACTACGCCCGCGCCCTGATCGGGCTGAAGGCAACGGATCAGGCCAATTCGATGGTGGCTGCCGCCGAAGCCGTCCAGAGCATGATCAACGATGCGGGCACCACAGGCGAGGTCAGGCTGGAGGCCCTGCTTGCCGCGCATAAGATGCTCATGAAGGATGACCCCACGGACGGCAGGCACGCCGGTTCATTCCGGGACGTCCAGAACTGGATTGGTGGAAGCGACTATTCACCCCGAGGGGCCATCCATGTGCCGCCGCCTGCAGAACTCGTCCCCGGATTCATGGACGATCTCATGGCGTTCTCCGCCCGGCGGGACGTCCCGATCATGGCCCAAGCGGCTATTGCGCACGCCCATTTCGAATCCATCCACCCCTTCACCGACGGCAACGGCCGTATTGGCCGGGCGTTGATCGGAGCGATCTCCCGCCGGCGAGGGCTGACTAAGAACACGGTAATTCCGATCGCTTCGGCCATGGTTGCGGACGTGGAGACCTACTTTTCCTTGCTAAACAACTACCGCAATGGCGACGTAGATCCGTTCGTGCTGTATCTCGCCAAATCCTCACTCCGCGCGGCGGAAGCGGCCCGCGAGTCAGTGGCATCCCTCGACGCCCTCCCGGCCGCATGGACGGAGGCGGCCCGGCCCCGAAAAGGCTCCGCAGACGAGAAGATCATTCCTTGGCTCTTGGAGCGGCCGGTGTTCGAAGCGCACAGCGCCGCATACATCGCGGGCATCGAAGAACGATCCATCTACAGGGTCCTGGACAGGCTGACGAACGCCGGCATTCTGACGCAGATCACCCAGTCGCAACGGAATCGCGCATGGGCAGCAACCGAAGTCTTGGACGAAGTGGACCGGCTTAATGGACGTCTGGCTGGATGCCGCCCCTGAAGCAACTGCTTCGAGGTGGCTTAGGCTGGACCGCATGGCTATCATCCATCGAGCAACCCTGAGTCCCAGCAAACTTGAACTCATCGAGAAGTATCTGCCCGTCCAGCCGTGGTTCACCAAGGACGGGTCCGCGCTGACCGAGCTGCTCGGCGCGTACCGCTTCGATGATCCGGACGGCGAAGTCGGCCTAGAGACCCATCTGGTCTCCCACGGCGGCAAGATCTATCAGGTTCCCCTGAGCTACCGGGGTTCTGAATTGGCTGGTGCCGAAGACTCGCTTCTTGGCACCATGGAACACTCCGTGCTGGGCAGGAGGTGGGTGTACGACGCGTGCGCCGATCCCGTCTATGTCGCTGCCTTGGCCACCGCCATCCTCACGGGACAGCGGGAAGCCGAACAGTTCGTGGAAGTGGACGGTGCCCTGGAGCCGCGCACCAGCTCCGTCGAGGTCAAAGGTAGCGGAACGCCTGGAAGCGAAGTCCCTTTGGTGACCCCGGCCGCCCAGACCACTAAAGACGCCGTCACCAGCATCGACGCCGGCGAGCTCACACTGTTGGTCAATCGCGTCCTGGATCTGGGGACGCCTGGCTCGGATGATTCTGCTGTCCTTAATGGTACGTGGGCCGGGCAGGAAGCGCCGGTACTGCTGGCGTCGCTCTCGCAGGCCTAGAGGACTACTCCTCCGGTCGCGGCCGCCAGACCACAACTGCCTGGGACCGCGCCCGGGGGCGCTGCCCGCGGGCGAGGCTGACGACGTCGCCCGCTGCTCCTGCCGCAAAAACGCGGGCCTCCATCGGGCTCCGCCGGCGTTGCAATTCCTCGGTCAACTCGACCACACGGAACTGCAGCGCGGCCACCTGGTTTTCGAGCTCAAGGATGCGCTTGATTCCCTCGAGAGATACACCCTCATGGGAGAGTCGCTGGACCTCGCGCAAGCGGTCGATGTCGCGTTGGGAGTAACGCCGGGACTTGCCCGGGGCACGGCTCGGCGACACGATGCCGAGGCGGTCGTACTGGCGCAGGGTCTGCGGGTGCATTTCAGCCAGTTCGGCCGCGACGGAGATGACGAAGATCGGCTGGTTGATGTCGATGCCCATGCCTACGTCCCTCCCGTGTCTTCTTCCGCTACAAGCGGGCCTTGGCTGCCAGGTCGTGACGAGGATCGGCGTCAGCGGTGGCTGCGGCGAATGCCTTGACGGCCTCCTCGGCCTGTTTGTTGAGGTTCTGCGGGACGGAGACGTCGATCGTCACCAGCAGATCGCCGGTGCCCTTCGATGTCTTGACACCACGGCCCTTAACCCGGAGCGTGCGCCCGGAAGGCGTGCCGGCCGGGACGCGGACGGTGACGGTGTCGCGGTCGAGCGTTGGCACGTGGATGTTGGAACCCAAGGCTGCCTCCGCGAAAGTGACCGGCACGTGGATGCGGATGTTGTCGCCGTCGCGGTTGAAGAAATCGTGGGGCTTGACGTTCACCGTGATGATGAGGTCCCCGTTGCCGGCGGCACCCGGGTTGCCCTTGCCGCGCTGGCGGACCTTCTGGCCGTCCCTGATACCCGCGGGAATCTTCACGTCGATGACGTTGCCGTTGCTTTCGCGCAGGCTCACCGTGGTGCCGTGAATGGAGCCGGCAAAGGAAATTGAGGTCGACGCCGTGCGGTCGCTGCCCTTTTGGGGGGCGCGCTGGAAACCGGTTTGTCCACCGCCGAAGCCGCCGCCGAAGAGGTCGGCGAACTCGGGAGGGATACCACCGGCCCCTGCAGGCTGGCGTGCGCCGCCGCCGAAAAGGCCGCCGAACAGGTCCTCGAAGCCGCCATTGGCCGGCCCGCCGCGAGCTGCGCCCGGAGCGAAGCGTGCCCCGCCCATGGCGCGAATGGCATCGTACTGCTGACGCTCCTCGGCATCCGAGAGCACCGAATAGGCCTCCGAGATGTCCTTGAACTTCTTCTCCGCAGTAGCATCCCCGGAATTGGTATCCGGATGGTACTTCCGCGCAAGCTTGCGGTACGCCTTCTTGATGTCAGCGTCAGAGGCGTCCTTGGCGACACCAAGGATGGCGTAAAAATCCTTCTCAACCCAGTCCTGGCTGGCCAAGGGCGTTTCCTTTCTCGTTCTGGTTAAGTTTGCGCTCCGCTGGATAGGGGGCCGTGCCCGTCCCCTGCGGCTCCCAACGTTCGCAAGCTCACGTCGGGACCCTCGCCGCCGGGGGCCCATCGCGGTGCCCGCCACGCCGCGGCCCCCTATCCAGCTGCGCTGCGCTCATCCCACCTTAGGTGAGACAAGCCTTAGGCGAGCCAACCGCTTGAGCCGTAGCGGATGAGGGGGCCTGGGAGTGGCATCGGGCCTGCCGAAGCCGGGTGGCCAAGGATCGCAGATCCTAGGCCACCCGGCGAAGGGGCGGGGCCCCCTCATCCGCGAAGGCGCGGCGAGCACACTAAGGCGGGACCTAGGCCGGCACAGCCACAATCACCTGGGCCGCGCGCAGCACGCGGTCGCCGGACCGGTAGCCGGAGCGCAGCACTTGGCTGACGGTGTCTACTTCGATGTCCTCGCCCGGCTGCTGGATGAGGGCTTCGTGGATCGTGGGGTCGAAGTCGACTCCGGTTTCCGCGATGCGCTCCAAGCCGTACGTCTTCAGCGCGTTCTCCAGCTTGGCGGCGATCGCGGCGAACGGGCCGTCCACGAGGTCACCGTGCTGGCGGGCGGCGTCGACGTCGTCCAGCACCGGCAGCAGGGAGTTCAGGACGCCGATGACGGCCATTTCCCCTGCGACGGCACGGTCGCGTTCGACGCGCTTGCGGTAGTTGACGTACTCAGCCTGCAGGCGCAGGAGGTCGTTGCGGAGTTCCGCGGCCTCTGCTTCTGCAGCGGCACCGGGGGCTACCGACTCTTCAGCCGGAACCTCCATGCCGTTGAGGATTTCCTCAGCCTGGGACAGGGCGTCGCCCTCGGCGGCAGCGGCGTTGGAATCAGCTGCCGATCCTTGGGGGTGGCGGGCGGCCCCGGTCTCCGGGTCAACCTTGCGGTTGTCCCGGATAACCGGCTTCTGCTGACCGGCGCCTTCACGCTCGTCGTGCTTGCCCTCGTTGTTGGAAGGTGAGTGCTCTGCGTCGTTGCCGTGGTGAGGCATGCTTACTTCTTCTTTTCGTCTTCGTCGATGATCTCGGCGTCGACGATGTCCTCATCGCCGGAGGCAGAACCAGCCTTGGCACCGGCGGGAGCGCCTTCAGCACCAGCGGCGCTGCTTGCGCCGTCCGGGGAACCCGCGTGCGAGTAGATCGCTTCGCCGAGCTTGGACTGCGAGTGCTGCAGCTTCTCGAAAGCGGTCTTCACTGCTGCGTCATCGGTGCCTTCGAGGGCCTTCTTGAGGGCGTCGACGTCGGCCTTGACCTCGGTCTTGACCTCTTCAGGCAGCTTGTCGTCGTTTTCGGCGATGAGCTTGTCCACGGAGTAGGCGAGCTGCTCGGCAGTGTTGCGGGTGTCGGTAGCCTCGCGGCGGGCCTTGTCCTCGGCTGCGTGCTCCTCGGCTTCGCGGACCATGCGGTCGATGTCTTCCTTGGACAGCGCGGTGCCGCCGGTGATGGTCATCGACTGTTCCTTGCCGGTGCCCTTGTCCTTGGCGGAGACGTGGACGATGCCGTTGGCATCGATGTCGAAGGTGACCTCGACCTGGGGGACGCCGCGCGGTGCCGGAGCGATGCCAGTCAGTTCGAACGTGCCCAGCGGCTTGTTGTCGCGGGTGAATTCACGCTCGCCCTGGAAGACCTGGATGGCCACGGACGGCTGGTTGTCGTCAGCGGTGGTGAAGGTCTCGGAACGCTTGGTGGGAATGGCCGTGTTGCGCTCGATCAGGTGCGTCATGACACCGCCCTTGGTTTCGATACCGAGGGACAGCGGGGTGACGTCGATCAGGAGAACGTCCTTGCGCTCGCCCTTCAGCACGCCGGCCTGCAGTGCTGCGCCAACGGCAACAACTTCGTCCGGGTTGACGCCCTTGTTGGGCTCCTTGCCACCGGCGAGTTCCTTGACGAGGTCGTAGACGGCGGGCATGCGGGTGGAACCGCCCACGAGCACAATGTGGTCGATTTCGGAGAGCTTGATGCCGGTCTCGGCGATGACGTCGTGGAACGGCTTCTTGGTGCGCTCAAGCAGGTCCTTGGTGAGGTCCTGGAACTTGGCGCGGGTCAGCTGCTCGTCCAGGTGGACCGGGCCGTCAGGGGTGACGGAGAGGTACTGGAGGGAGACGTTGGTGCTGGTGGAGGAAGAGAGTTCCTTCTTGGCCTGCTCCGAAGCCTCGCGCAGACGCTGGAGGGCGATCTTGTCCTTGGAAAGGTCGATGCCCTTGATCTTGAGCTGGTTCAGCAGGTAGTCAACAACGCGCTGGTCCCAGTCGTCGCCGCCGAGGCGGTTGTCGCCGGCAGTGGCGCGGACCTGGATGGTGGAGAAGCCGTCTTCGTCCTTGCCGACTTCCAGCAGGGAGACGTCGAACGTTCCGCCACCAAGGTCGAAGACCAGGATGAGTTCGTCTTCCTTGCCCTTGTCCAGGCCGTAGGCAAGTGCTGCGGCGGTGGGCTCGTTGACAATGCGGAGAACGTTCATGCCGGCAATTTCGCCGGCTTCCTTGGTGGCCTGGCGCTCGGCGTCGTTGAAGTAGGCCGGGACGGTGATGACAGCGTCGGTGACCTTTTCGCCGAGGTAGCTCTCGGCGTCGTTCTTCAGCTTCATGAGGATACGCGCGGAGATTTCCTGCGGCGTGTACTTCTTGTCGTCAATGGCGACGGACCAGTCGGTGCCCATGTGGCGCTTCACGGAAGCGATGGTGCGGTCGATGTTGTTGACGGCCTGGCGCTTGGCGATTTCGCCGACCAGGACTTCACCGGACTTGGAGAATGCAACGACCGACGGCGTGGTGCGCCCACCCTCGGCGTTGGCAATGACGGTGGGCTCGCCACCTTCGAGAACAGAGACGACGGAGTTAGTGGTTCCGAGGTCGATACCTACAGCGCGTGACATATGTTGCTTCCTTTCAATGGCCGACGATCGAGATTTCACCCGATTCCGCTACCCGTGAGGGGATTGGAGGGCGGGGAGCACTCAACCTTCGGCTAGTTGAGCGTTCTGCACTCAACTGTACTCAGGCCTCATTCAATGTCAATCTAAAGTTGAGTCGAGTACACTCAACTCTGCCGAATGCGGGTCAAGAAACCCAGGAAACACGGGGATTTAAGGCCGATTTCGCCGTGGGAGAACGCCCGCCGGCGGGGCTTGGGTTGAGGGCCGACGTCGAACTCGCGGGAAGAGTGCCGGTTCGCGTGAGCGCTCCGGCGACTCCGCAGCGTTCCGGCGATGTCGACGGCGGGTGTTCCGTCAGCCGGAGGCGGCCAACGCCTCGTCCGGCGGCATCGGCTTGTACACCCATGCCACCAGCACCACGGAGATGATCATCAGGAGGAACCACGAGACGAGCTTGTCCGGGGACACCAAGTGCCAGCCATCCAGTTGGCTCGGATACAGCCAGGCGTGCGACCAGGTGGCGATGTTCTCGGCAATCCAGATGAAGAGCGCCACCAGCAGGAATGCCAGGACCAGCGGCATCCGGAGTCGATGCCGAAACACCCGGAAGTACATGACGCACCGGCCATAGATCACGACGACGGCGGCCAGCAGAACCCATCGGGCATCAACGATGTAGTGGTGGGAAAAGAAGTTCACATAGATGGCCGCAGCCAGGACCGCAGTGATCCAACGCCTTGGATACCCGGCGAAGCGCAGGTCGAAAACCCGGTAAACCCGCACCATGTACGAGCCGACCGCCGCGTACATGAAGCCACTGAAGAGCGGAACGGCGCCGACGCGGAGAACACCCTCGGCTTCATACGACCACGAGCCGACGTCTGTCTTGAACAACTCCATGACCGTTCCCACCATGTGGAAGAGCACGATCACCCT
Source organism: Arthrobacter sp. SE2 (assembly GCF_058244265.1). Classification (NCBI taxonomy): domain Bacteria; kingdom Bacillati; phylum Actinomycetota; class Actinomycetes; order Micrococcales; family Micrococcaceae; genus Arthrobacter; species Arthrobacter sp. SE2. Next base: position 19,764 of record NZ_JBZAYA010000015.1, read on the forward strand.
GAGCTCGCGCAAGGTTTCCAGCTTCGTGGCCACCATCAGGACTTGGATCACGACGGCGGCGATCGTCAGGAAATCGTTCCTCGCGAGGCCGGCGTTGGCTGGATACCAGAGGTGGGCACCGAAAATGACGGCAAGGAGCGAAGCGCCGAAGATGCACGCCCACGCCTGCTTGAGGCCGAAGACGGTGAACTCAGTGAGCCTGGATCGAAGTCCTCGGGCCGGGGCACCGCCCAGGAAGCGGCTCGCGCTCCCGTCGATAAGTTCCTCAACCGCGGTGAGCTCACGCATCGGCGCCCTACTCGCCAGGGCCGAGCTCGCCCGGTCCGAGCCGGCCAAGATAGTAGTTCTTCGGCCAATGCCTGACTTTCTCCGGCAGCTTTGGGTAAGCCGCTGCCAAGAAGCGCATGGTGCCGTCGAAGCTGCGCCGATGCAGGGCATTCCAAGGCAGCCCGAATCCCGCGCGAAGCTGCTCCGGCAGCAGGCCCGCGGTCAGCAGCCGGACCAACGGCATGCTCATGCGCATCAAAAACGGCCCGCTCGTGGGGTAAAGGAGCTCGTGGGCCACCCGCAAAGCGGCTGCATCCGGTTCAAGGTTCCGCAGGTATTCATCCCGATAGCCCGCGAAGGCCGAGCGGTCGGCCGGCCAGAGCTCGGCGGGAAGCTGCAACGCCGTCCCGATCCGCGCATACTCACGGTAGACACGATCGGCCGTGTCGTCATCGAGGACTCCATGGACCCTTTCGTAAACAGTGATGGCGGTGTCATAGAGGGTCGCAACCACCCACAACTGGGATTGCGCGTCAAAGGCGTTGTATCCGGGGGCGGAATCGTCCGCTGGCCGGCGAACCGGGGCGTGCGCACGATTCACGGCCCGGCGCACCGCGGCCAATTGCTCGTTCGAGCCATAGACAACGGCGTAGACGTACGTCATGGTGGCGCGCAGCCGGTCCAGCGGCCGTTCGGCGAAGTTGCTGTGCTCGGCGACGCCGTGACCGACCGCGGGATTGGCGATCTGCATCAGGATGGCGCGTCCTGCTCCGGCGAGCAAAACGCCCTCTGCGCCGATGTCAGCAAGTCCGCGAGCCATGCAGTTACTTTACCTTCGGGCACCGTCTTTCATGCACGGTTGCGGGGAGCGGCTACAGCCCCACGATCCCCTGCAGCACCTCGAGCTGGTGCTCAAACAACTCGTCGCGGGCCGGGAAGGTGTCGGCCCCGTATTGGCCGAACACCTCGAAGCTGACCGCCCCGAAAACCGACGTCCACACGAGCACGCCCCTGGCCAACGCGGGTTCGGGAACGGCCACTCCCAGTTCGGCCCGGATGGCCGCCAGGTCCGCGGCAAGGGCTGGAGGAACGACGACGGCGGCCGCCGCGTCGGCGGCCAGGGCACCTGCGCGGTACGCGGCGTCGAAGATCCCCACCATCCGGTAGATCACCCGCGTTCCGGGTTCCGTAGTGCGCTCGGCGGGCGCTTGGTATCCGGGGACCGGGCTGCCGAACAGGAGGGCATACCTTGCCGGCTCGCGCAGGGCCCACTGACGAACGGCCCGCCCGAGCGCCAGGAATCTGCCGCTGTAGTCGTCCTCGGGGAGGGCGTCTACGGCGGCATCCACCTCATCGCCCAGCTCGCCGTAAGCGTCAATCAGCAAGAGGGTCAAGAGTTCGTCGCGGCTCTCCACATACCGGTACACGGCGGAGGACACCACGCCAAGATCGCGCGCGACAGCCCTGAGGGACAAGCCCGCGGCGCCATGCAAGGCAAGGTGTTGGCGACCCAGCCGGATGATGTCCGCCACGGTCTGGGCCCGGGCCCGGTCGCGGGGCGTCGATTGTCTGGCCGCTGCGGCTAAGGGATGTTCCATCCATCCAGCATGCCACAAAAGAGAGCACTGGAAACAAATGTGAGCAGTGCTCTTGACATGGAACTCGAAAGGGCTCATCCTGACTTCAGAGAGCACTGCTCTCGAATTAGATTTCAGCCCAAGAACTAAATCCCCCAAGCAGAAAGTGAGCAACACCATGTACGTCGTCACAGGAGCAGGCCCCGTGGGATGGACCATCGCCGAGCAACTCGCGGACCGCGGCGAAAACGTGCGCATCCTGACGCGCTCAGGCAGCGGACCGGACCACCCGCTGGTCGAAAGGCTCCGCGTCGATGTTTCGGACCCGGCCAAGTTGGCGCAAGCCTTCGACGGCGCCACGGCCGTCTTCCACTGCATCCACGGTTCTGTCTACCGGGCCAAAGCCTGGGCGGCCGAGCTTCCCGGAGCAGAGCAAGTGGTGATGGACGCCGCTGCGGCGGCAGGCGCCGTCGTCGTCTTCCCTGAGAGCCTTTACTCCTACAGCGAGCCGGACAAGACCATCACCGAAAGCAGCCCCCGCGAAGCGACCGGCGGCAAGCGCGGCATCCGCTCGGCCCTGTTGAAGGCCCGGCAAGCCCACCCGGCGAATACCGTCAGCGTGGTGGCGGGCGATTTCTTCGGGCCACGAGCCCGCATGGCGCACGCCGGCGAGCGCATGGTCCCCCTCGTCCTCAAGGGCAAGACGGTCCAGGTTCTCGGAAGCGCCGATCAGCCGCACTCTTTCACGTACGTCCCGGATCTTGCGGGAGCCATGATCGCCGCGGCCCATAAGCCCGAACTCTGGAACTCGGTATTGCACGCTCCCACGGGACCGGCAATGACGATGCGGGAAATTGCGGGAAACTTCGCACGCTCGGCCGGCATGCCCGAACCGAAGCTGAGCGTGGTCCCAGACTGGCTGCTCCGGACCCTCGGCCTGTTTTCAACCGACATGCGGGAGCTGGCCGAAATGTTGTACCAGTTCGAGCGTCCATTCGTCATGGACTCCACAGCGAGCCAGGCCAAGCTCGGGCTGGAACCGACGCCGCTTGCGGACGCGATGGCGGCGACCGTGGCCTGGTGGCGGGATCAGGAAGCCGTGGCTGCCCGCTGATTCTCCTTCGACGCCGGATCGCGTGCCAGGCGTCCCGGCCACCAGATCCGCCCGCCAATGTCGTAAGCCAAGGCAGGCACCAACAGCGAGCGCACGATCGTGGTGTCGAGCAGCACTCCGAACGCCACAATAAAAGAGATCTGCGCAAGGAAGAGGATCGGGATGACCCCAAGGGCAGCAAAAGTGGCGGCAAGAACGACGCCCGCCGAGGTAATCACCCCGCCAGTTGCACCGAGGCCCTTCAAGATACCGGCGCGGGTTCCGTCGAGCCTCCACTCTTCCCGGACGCGGGTCATGAGGAAGATGTTGTAGTCGACGCCGAGGGCCACGAGGAATACAAAACCGAAAAGCGGAACCGAGGCATCCGCTCCGGGGAATCCAAACACATGGTTGAACACCCAGGCCGACACGCCCAACGCCGCCGCATAGGACAGCACTACGGTGCCGATCAGCAACAGTGGCGCCAAAACGGACCGCAGCAATGCCATGAGCACCAACAGGATGACCGCCAAGACGATCGGGATGATGCGCCACAAATCAGACTGTGCGCTGGCATTGGTGTCCACGGCAGTGGCGGTGGTTCCTCCCACCAGGGTCCCGGGGGCCTTGTCATGAAGCTTCAGCCGGAGCGTGGCGATGGTCTGCTCGGCCTTCGCCGAATCGGCCTCGGAGGACAGGGTGGCGTTGATCAGCACCCGGCCGTCCCGCACCAAGGGGACAGTGTCCATCGCGGTTTCCGCCAGCGGGCGGACGCCGGAATCCGGTTGAGCGGCAACCACGGATGCATCCGAGATGCCTTCCTGGGCTTTGACCCCGGCAAGTACCGCGGCCGCCGCCTTTTCGTCGGCCACAACCACCACCGGGCTTCCCGCACCGGCGGGATAGTGCCGGCCCAATGCCACTTGGCCGTCTACTGCCTCGGATTTGCTTAGGATGAGCGCCGACTGTGGAACACCGCTGGCCTGGAGTTGCAACAGGCCCGCGGCGCAGACCACTAAAACGGCAGCTGCGCCCAGCCATACTGCCCTGGGCCGCCTGGCTATGATGCTTGCCAGAAGCCTCCAGCCCCGGGGAATGCCGGAGTTGGCTGGGACTTTCCTCGGGGTACGCGGCCAAAATGCGGACCTGCCGAGCAAGCCAAGCGCAGCAGGAAGCAGTGTCAGGCTGGCCAACATTGAAAAGCCGATTCCGATTGCGCCGATGGGCCCCAGTCCGCGGTTTGAATTCAGTTCCGAGAAGAGCAGGCAAAGCAGCGCCAAGGCGACAGTTGTCCCCGATGCCAGGATCGCCTCAAAGCTGCCCTTGTATGCGCGTCCCACAGCCGACCATTTGTTCGTCATGTGGCCCAAGGCCTCACGGTATCGGGCCACAAAGAGGAGGGCGTAGTCAGTGGCTGAGCCGACCACCAGGATGGACAGGATCCCTTGGCTTTGTCCCGTCAATTGGATTGCGCCCGCCTTCGCCAAGGCAAAGACCACCAGAATGGAACCGCAAAGCGCGAAAACGGCAGTAAGGAGCACCACAAAGGGCAGCACCACGGATCGGTAGACGGCTAGCAGGATGACCAAGACGGCACCGAGTGCCGCGAAAAGCAGTATCCCGTCGATGCCCCCAAAAGCGCTGACCAGATCGGCGAGGAAGCCCGCCGGTCCCGTCACGTAGGTGGTTGTTCCAGCGGGAAGTGCCGCCCCGGCCGCAATATCCGTCGCCTTCGCACGAAGCGATTGGATGCTCCCTTTGATACCGCTTCCTTCCTCTACCGGGACGATGAACTGCGCCGCCTTGCCATCCGCGGACGGAATCGGCCCAACCGTCGACGTCGAGTGGCTGACCCCGTCGGCGGCAGACAGTTGGGTGCCGAGGGATGCCAATCCGGCCAGTTGAACGGGTGAAAGCTTCTCAGGAGACTCGATCAACACCACCGCGGGAACACTGCCGCTGGAAGTGAACCTGCTTTGCCATTCACGGGCTTCGGTGGATTCGGCGCTCGCAGGCAGGAAGGACGCCTGGTCGTTGCTGGACACCTCGCTGAGCTTTCCAAAGGTAGGGCCGCCAATGCCGCCAACCACCATCCACGCCACGAGCGATAGCACCGCCCCCGCCAGCCACAACCTCGAACTGCTGCGTCGACCGACTCGAGGCCCCTTGTCCATCATGCCCGTACCTTTCGTAATTACTTCCATGATGAAATATATCTACCATGGAGATAATTGGTCAATGGCACCCCGGTGGGATAATTTGAGGCTGAAGGAGGCCTCATGGATGACAATCAGCACGTCCGGTCCGCGGCTGTACTCCTCGGGCTACTCCAGCAGTTCACGGTCGAAACGGAGCGGTATGTGGAGGCCATCAGCAACCGCCACCACCTCCATCGAACGGACCTGAACGCATTGGCTGCCATGGTGGCTGCCGCGCGGGAGGGCAAGACCATGACTCCCGGGGCGCTCAGGGCGGCACTCAACCTGAGTTCGCCGGCAACAACCGCACTTGTGGACCGGCTCGACCGGGCAGGCCACTTGGAGCGCCGCCGCAGTGAGAAGGACCGCCGCCAGGTTCATCTGGAGATGACCGATTCCGCGCGCGCCACCGGCAGCGAATTGTTTTCTCCCCTGGCGGGCGCCATCGCCCCGGTAATCGACGCGCTTTCGCCGGAAGAACTCCACATAGTCATGACCTTCATGCAGGGCGTCATCGAGGCAACCATGACGGCCCGCAACGATGTAGAGCCCACCAGTGAGCCATCGAATGGAGCTATCCCTGAACCCCGGTGACTCGTGGACCAGTGCGGGAGTAACGTAGAGCACAACGGCTAGCTGGACCACTTTGTGGACTGGAGTGTCACCGTGGGTGTTGTGCGATCATCGCTGACCGAGCTCCTCGGGATACTTTCCGACGCCGTCTCGCCTGTGCGCGTCCGCTTCGATGACGGTTCTGAACCACCCACAGGTCAATCCACCGACGCTCCTGTCACGGTCCATGCGGTCGCCATGAACAGGGTGGGCCGTTCCCGGCGGGAGGGGCCGCTGCTGGACCTTGAGCTCAAGGTGGCCGTGGAATGCCATGGTCCCACGCAACTGGACAACATGGAGAAGCTCCTGGTCGCGATCGAGCAAAACACCCAATACTCCGTGGTCTCCAGTGGTGAATTCCAGCCCGACGAATACGACTCCGGCATCCGCCAAGGCCTCGGTTTCCTCGTCCGCGTCCCGATTGGCATAAGCCTCAACGAGCCTTCCGGGCCTCCGGCCGCTGAACCCCTGATTGCCGCCACCACCGTGGACCGCCTCATCCACGGCAGGTTGGTCGACGTCCACAACAAAGGCATCCCTGAGGCGTATATCCGCCCGCATTCCTCCGCATCGGCCGTCGTGAGCGATCCCACCGGCCATTTCGAGGTCCTGACCTCGGCGGACGATCTCCAGCACTTTGTCGTGGCAGTCCGCGGCACCGAACGTGAAGTCTCAGCCAATACGAGCAGCCTGCCTGTCATCATCCGATGGGAATAAGGGAGAACAGGCGCCGGACATGAAATGATCAACCATGCGTCCGATGCAGCACTCCAGCAAACTACAGAACGTCCGTTATGAACTCCGTGGGCCCATCCTCCAAGCGGCCAAGACCATGGAGGCAGAAGGACACCGCATCCTCAAGATGAATCTTGGCGACACCGCACCGTTCGGACTGGAAGCTCCGGAGTCGGTCGTGGTGGACATGATCCACCACCTTCGCGGAGCCCAAGGGTACAGCGATTCCAAAGGCATCTTCACTGCGCGGACAGCGATTTCGCAGTACTACCAGACCAAGAACCTGATGAATATCGGCGTCGAGGATATCTTCATCGGCAACGGCGTCAGCGAACTGATTTCCATGACGCTGCAGGCCTTCCTGGAAAACGGCGATGAAGTCCTCATCCCCGCGCCGGATTATCCGCTGTGGACGGCAACAGTGACCCTCACTGGCGGCACTCCGGTGCACTATCTTTGCGACGAGGGCCGGAATTGGTGGCCGGACATGTCCGACGTCGAAGCCAAAATCACCAAGCGCACCAAGGCCATCGTCATCATCAATCCGAACAACCCCACGGGCGCGGTGTACCCCCGCCACATCCTGGAGCAGTTCGCGGCCCTGGCCCGCAAGCATGATCTTGTCCTCTTCTCGGACGAGATCTACGAGAAGATCCGTTACGAGGACGCCCAGCACATCCACACGGCATCCGTGGCAGACGACATCTGCGTCCTGACCTTCAGCGGCCTTTCCAAGGCTTACCGTATGCCCGGCTACCGGGCCGGCTGGGTCGCTGTGACCGGCCCGCACGCGGCAACCGCTGAGTACCGTGAGGCGCTGGAGCTGCTGGCGTCCCTGCGGTTGTGCTCCAACGTTCCGGCGCAGCACGCCATCCAGACCTGCCTCGGCGGCTACCAGAGCATCGAGGAACTCATCAGGCCAGGTGGCCGGCTCCGCGAACAACGGGACCTGGCCTTGAAGCTCCTGACTGCGATCCCCGGCGTGAGCTGCGTTCCCGCAGCCGGGGCAATGTACTTGTTCCCGCGGCTGGACCCTGACGTCTACCCGATCGAAAGTGACGAGAAATTCGTCCTCGACCTCCTGCAGGACCAGAAGATCCTTGTCTCCCACGGCTCGGCCTTCAACTGGCCAAACCCGGACCATTTCCGCTTCGTCATCCTGCCATCCGTCCGCGAGATCGAAGAGGCCGTGCGCAGGATCGCCACGTTCCTGGCGGCATATCGGAACCGGCCCCAGGAGTAAGGCCACGCCAAGTTCCGCCCGCTTTGCGCTCCATCGGGGTAGCGTTTCCCTATGAACGAGCAGAAGCCTGAAGACGTCTACACACACGGCCACCACGAGTCCGTCGTACGCGCCCACGCCTCCCGCACAGCCGAGAACTCTGCCGCGTTTGTCATCCCGCACCTCACCGCCGGGACATCAGTGCTCGACGTCGGATGCGGGCCCGGGAGCATCACTTGCGACTTCGCGGAGCTGGTGGCTCCCGCGAAGGTCGTCGGGCTCGACCGTTCCGCCGACATCGTGGCCCAGGCTGCCTCTCTCGCGGCCGAACGTGGCGTGGAAAACGTGGAATTCATGACCGGCAACATCTACGATCTGGACTTCGAGGACGAGACCTTCGACCTCGTCCACGCCCACCAGGTCCTGCAGCACTTGACCGACCCCGTTGCCGCGCTGCGCGAGATGCGGCGCGTGGCCAAGCCCGGCGCCATCGTGGCAGTGCGCGACGCCGATTTCCACGGCATGAGCTGGTACCCGGAGGTGCGCGAGCTCGACGATTGGATGGAGCTCTACCAGAAGATCGCCCGACGGAACGGTGCAGAACCCGACGCCGGACGGCGGCTCGTGTCCTGGGCACAGCAGGCGGGCTTCACCGACGTCGCGCCCTCCAGCAGCAACTGGCTCTACGCCACCGCGCAGCAGCGCCGCTGGCAGTCGCGGGTGTGGAGCGAGCGCGTCCTGCACTCCGCTTTTGCCGAGCAGGCCCTGGAATACGGGCTGGCCAACGAGGCTGACCTGGCCAGGATCGCCGCCGGTTGGCACCGTTGGGGCTCCACGGATGATGGCTACTTCCTGATCCCGAACGGGGAAGTCATCGCGCGGGCGTAGCCGGCCGCCAAAAGTTTCTTGGGATTTTCCATCAACCCATGTCGAAAACCGTCCCGTAGTTCCGACCCATGAACGAAAGCGCCCACACGGAGCGCCCCTGATAAGGAGTTCGAGATGAAGTACATGATCATGATGTTTGGTTCCGCCGAGGGCATGATGGAGGCTGCGGATCCCGAATGGATCAGGGAAATGATCGGGTTCATGATCCAGATCGACAAGGATCTCAGCGATTCAGGCGAGATGGTGTTCAACGCCGGACTGGCCGACCCCGGCACTGCCAAGCTGGTCAAGCAGACGGACAGCGGGGTCATCACCACCGATGGACCTTTCGCCGAAGCCAAGGAATCCCTCATCGGCTACTGGGTGGTGGACGTCGCCAGCGAGGAACGGGCAGTGGAAATCTGCTCCAGCATCGTGAAGTACGCACCGGTTGTGGAGCTGCGCCGCGTCCAGGACGCGCCGCCAGAGGTCTAGCGCTTGGCCGAGCCTTCCGGGGAATCCACGGTGGAGGACCTGCTGCGCACGCTTGCGCCGCAGGTCCTAGGCGTGCTCGTCCGCAGGCACGGCCAATTTGCCGAGTGCGAGGATGCCGTCCAGGAAGCCCTGCTCGAGGCAGCATTGCAATGGCCGGACTCCGGCGTCCCGGACAACCCCAGATCCTGGCTACTCACGGTCGCCACACGGCGGTTGGTGGACTACTGGCGCAGCGAAAGTGCCCGGCAGGCACGCGAACAACGCGCGGCGGCCCTGGAACCGCCGCCTCGCGAGTCGCCTTCCTCGGCCAGTGACGCGGAAGGGTTCGCAGAAGACACCCTCACCATCCTCTTCCTTTGCTGCCACCCCGCCCTCTCAGCACCCTCGCAGCTGGCACTGACATTGCGGGCCATCGGAGGGCTCACGACGGCGGAAATCGCCAGCGCGTTCTTTGTCCCGGAAGCCACCATGGGCCAGAGGATCAGCCGGGCCAAGCAGAACATCAAGAAGGCCGGAGCCCATTTCGAGCTCCCGGAACCGGGCGAGCGAAAGGCGCGGCTCGGCGTCGTACTCCACGTCCTGTACCTGATCTTCAACGAGGGCTACGCGGCAAGTTCCGGCCCCTCCATGCAGCGCGAAGACCTCACCGCCGAGGCCATCCGCCTTGCACGGCTCCTGCGGGGACTGCTCCCGGGCGAGCTCGAAGTAGGCGGGCTGCTGGCCCTCCTGCTCCTTACAGATGCGCGACGCCGGGCGAGGTCCCTCCCGGACGGGATGCTGGTGCCGCTAGCCGAGCAGGATCGCCGGCTGTGGGACACGACGCAGATCGCCGAGGGCCTTGAACTCTTGTCGGCCGTGCTGGGGGCTGGGCGTCCGGGACCCTACCAGCTGCAGGCCGCGATCGCGGCGGTCCATGCCGAGGCGGCCTCCGCTGGGCAGACCGACTGGCCGCAGATCCTGGCGTTGTACACGGTCCTCGAAGCCATGGCCCCGAGCCCGGTGGTGGCACTGAACCGGGCAGTTGCCGTGGCAATGGTTGAAGGGCCGCAGGTGGCCCTTCAACTGCTGGATGGGCTTGATGTCGAGTTGAAAAGTTGGCACAGGCTCGACGCCGTTCGCGGGCACTTGCTCGAAATGTCCGGTGACCTTGCGGGCGCCCGGGACTGCTTTCTCGCCGCGGCAAGGAAAACGGGGAGCCTGCAGGAGCGGCAGTATCTCCTGGTGAAGGCGGCCAAGCTGGGGCAGTTGTCCACATAGGCAAAGTGGTCTCTGTTTGTGCTCCTCGGCCGCGAATAGCCTCAAACCATGATCATTCAAGCAGGCTTTGACCTCCAGATTCTCGCCCGTCCGCTCATCGACCAAGAAGAAAAGCTCTACCCAAGGCTCGTGGTGATCGGCCTCGACGCCGAGATGCAGCTGGAAAGCATCCGGGTTGTCACAGAGTCCTTCGAAGGCAGCTTGAATCCGTTCCAGGACGCCATCCTGGAACATCTGGATCTCGAGGGTTCCAAGTATTTTGCGATCGTGCACGCCGGGATCTGGGCCGAGAACGACTATTACGATGAGCAGCCAATCCTCCAGGAAGCGAAGAAACTCAAGGGTATTGCCGAGGAGCGCGGGCTTCACATGATCGGCCATTTTGGCATCGACGAGACCGGATACATGTCCAATGGCCCGCACTCTTATTTCGACCAATATTTACTTGGCGACGATCTCCCGGAGACGATGCTTCACTGGGTGCATTCGAGGTTTGGCAAGTGCGCCTGAGCTTCGGCGAGCGGGGGCCACGAGCATCCAACGCGCCACTGAGCCTTACGCCGTACGGGTTGACCATCTAGACTTGGTCAACATGGCGCAGTACAACGTCCAGGAAGCAAAGACCCGCCTCTCTGAACTTCTCCATAGGGTTGAACGGGGCGAAGAAGTGATTATCGCCAAGGCCGGCACGCCCGTCGCACGAATAGTTCGTATCGAGCACCCTCGGAAGCGCGAGTTGGGCTTTCTGGGTCAGATCGATCTTCCTGACAACCTGTTCGACCCTCTGACGGAGCAAGAACTGGCGGAGTGGGAATGACTGCGTTTCTCTTGGATTCCAACGCGTTGGTGCTCGCCATGACCAGGCCAGAACAATTGTCCAGCACGGCCAGGTCGATCATCGAAGATCTCGAAAATCGAACTTTTGCCTCAGCTGCCTCGGCCTACGAACTGGCTTACAAGTACTCACGCGGTCGCCTCGCTGCATTGGATCCGATCATGACTGGTTACCGTCAGCACGTAAAACGTGTGGTCACCGAGGAATTGAGCCTTACCGCGGAGCATGCCCTGGCTGCGGCATCGTTTGACTGGCCGCACAGGGACCCTTTCGATCGGATGATTGCTGCGCAGGCCGCCGTCGAAGGCTTGACGCTTGTGACGTCCGATCGGGCGCTCCAGGAATTCCGGCTCGTCAGCACGATCTGGTAGCCGCGCACGGGAGGAACCGCGCATCGAGTAGCGGCACCTCTTGGTAGTCCAGGGCGCCGCGCATCAGCGCGTCCGGGCTGTGAGTCCCGCGGGCATAAGCTGGATTGGTGCAAATTTCGCTTTGGCTGGCCCTGGTAGGCGCCGGCACCCTGATCAGTTTCACTCCCGGCGCAGGCGCCATCTCCACTATGAGCAACTCGCTCAACTCCGGATTCCGCCGCTCCATCTGGGGAATCCTGGGCCAACAGGCGGCACTGATCATCCATATCCTGATCGTGGCTCTCGGGGTAGGTGTTCTGGTCTCGAGCTCACCCGTGGTTTTCAACGTCATCCGCTACACGGGGGCGGCATATCTGGTGTACATGGGCATCCGGCAGTTCCTGCACCGGCCGGACCTGGACAAGGAAAAAGTGGAGGCCCGGCGGAACGAGCCAGCGTGGTCCATGTTCCAGCGAGGCGTTTGGGTCAACTTGCTCAACCCTAAGGCGATCGTTTTCTTCCTGGCCTTCATGCCGCAATTCATCCGTCCCGAGCAGCCCCTGATTCCGCAGTATCTGGTCCTCAGCAGCACGATCGTCTTCATCGACATCTGCGTGATGTGGTTCTTCTTCGCTTTGGCAGCCCGGTCATTCCAACGGTTCACGCACAACGAGCCCGGGCAAAAGGTCCTGAACCGCACTTTCGGCGTGCTGTTCATGTCTGTGGGCGTTCTACTCGCCGTCATCCACTAGGGCACCCAAGCTCAGATAGCAGCGGCGATCCTAGGATGTCCACGTCTAAGAACCTAGGCGGCGTGCAGCCTAGTACCGGGTTCGATGGCGCGGCCATATCTAAGGGCTTTGGCTTGTGCTCGGAGCCTGCGTCGGTGACGTCCGGATTGGGATGCCCCCGCCAGTTGGGCGCCGGACAAGTCAATGCCGGGTTCGTCGGTGGCTTTCGGGTGGGTGCCTGGCAAGGGCGGGGCCGTTGATCGGTAGTGGTGTCCGGTGGGGGTGCGGATGTCGAGGACGTGCCGTGCCCCGGGGCGTGTTGTTGCTGTTTCGGTTCGTGCTGTCCAGCCGTTGAGTTCTTTGGTGTGGTTGCAGGCTTCGCACAGGCCCGCGCCGTTGGCCAGGCTCGTTGTGCCACCGTCGTGCCAGGGGATGATGTGGTCGAAGTGCCTGATGGGCGCGTCGCAGTAGGCTGTCCGGCAGGTGTCGTCGCGGGCCTGGATGAAGCGCCGCATGCCCGCCGGGAAGAACCGTGCCCTCGAATCGACGCCGACGAGGTCTCCGGTCCCGGGGGCGGTGAAGAGCCGCCGGATCCAGACCTTCAGGTCCTGGTCTTGGCCGGGTTGGCCGGGTTGGGCGGGTTGGCCGGGTTGGCAGGGATCGGCTGGGCCCTTGTTCCCGGCGAGTAGTGTCGTGGCCCAGCCGGCGGGGACGATGCCGTAGCCGGGCAGGCGTGCCGGCTCGCTGTCGCCCTGGAAGAGGGTGCGGTCGGTCATGACGAGCTGGACCTCCACCCCGCTGATCCCTGCGGGGGTCCCGGTGGTGCGTTCGACGAGGGTGTCGGCCATGATCTGGCCCCGGGACCGGGTCTCCCCTCCGGCGCGGAGGGTGTCGGCGTGCCGGGTCAGGGCCGCGTGCACGGCCACGCCCTGCGCAACGGGAAGCAGGGCGGTCAGGTAGGTCATGGTGTCCGGCGCCGGGCGCAGGCTCACATGCCGTTCGGCCGCCGCGTGGCTGGCGCGTTGCGTGACCGAACGCGGGTCCCGCCGGTAGGCCGCGTTCCTGGCCGCCGCGATGATGGCCTTGTCCCCGGCGCCGTCGAAGGTTCCCGTGTCGGCGGTGAGTTCCTCGTCCACGGCGCAGCGGTCCTCGGCGGACAGGCAGGCTGTTTCCTTCACCAGCAGCGTCGCCCGCCATTCGCACAGCCGCCCGGTGTCCAGGGCGGCGAGGGTGTGCGGCATTTCGGTCACGAGGGCTTTCGCGAGGCCGTGGAGCCGGGATCCGCGGGCCGGGGACTCCCGCCGGGCAAGGGCGATTTGTGCTCCGACGCCGCGTCCCTGCTCGTCGGCCGGAACACCCGCCGCCGCGTCGGCGCTGCGCTGTGCGGCATCGAACACGACGGCGATCCTCGCCTGCGCGGCCGCGGCCGCGGACTTCAGATCCTCAAGACCACGCAACTGGTCTATCAACTCGGCGCGGTCGGCCAGTTCGGTGCCGCCGGCCAGTTCAAACGGAGCGGTCGGGCGAAGAGACTTCACTGCGTCGATCAGGTCCTGCACCCGGACGCACGGGACAGCAACACCGGGCACAGCCTCCGGACCCGCCCCGCCCGAAGCCGCGCTTGATCCGATCAGCTGTGTTCGCCGGTTCCCCGCCATGCCCAAAGCATTCCAGAGGGGTACGACATTTTTAGCTCGCGGAAACCCTCCCGCACAAAATCCCCGAAAATCAGCGGAACTTTCCAGCAAGAATCGCCGACAGTTCGATGGACCTCACCAAACCAGCCCTGCCTCCTACGCCGTGGATCCGCGCACCACCAACGAGCTCTCCAGCGTCAGTTGCGGCTGTTCCAGCTCACGCCCCTCCATCAGCCCCCGGAGTTGTTCGCCAGCCTTGAGTCCCAACGGAGTGGCCGGCAAATGCACACTGGTCAGGCTCGGGTTGCTCGTCGCAGAATACGGCAGGTCATCGAAGCCGGCAACGGCGAGTTCCTCCGGAATCCGGACGCCAGCCACGCGGGCTTCCTGCAACACACCGTAGGCGTGGGTGTCCGTTCCGCAAACGACGGCGGTGACCCCGGCGCGCTGCCAGTCCGGCCACGCGGCGGCGAAGGCAGCCGCGGCAGCGCCGACGTCGATGGTGGTACTGATGATGTGCGCGTCGGCAACGGAAATACCGCAGGAATTGGCTTCATCCAAGAACGCCGCCCGGCGCACCTCGAACGTGGCCGTGCCCGTCACACTGTCCACGTAGGCAACTCGCTTGTGCCCGGATGCCGCAAGATGCGCGGCCAATTCACGGGCGCCATGGGCTACATCGAGGTTCACGGACGGAGCGTAGGCTTCGAGGCCCGGCGCATCGAGAAGGACCAGCGGCCCGGCAACGGACAGATCCTCCAGGAAGCTTGCGTTGGGCGCATCCACCAGCAGGCCGGCAGGGCGAAGGGCCAGGAGCTTTCGGACGTCCTCCGCACGGGGGAACTCACCGGCGTCAGTCACCGAGAGCAGCAACTGGTACTCGGAACCGAGCGATTCCCGGACTCCGGCGATGACTTTGGCGAAAAAGGGGTTGGAGATGTCCGGCGCAACTAGGATCACAATCGAGCTCACGCCCTTCGCCAAAGAACTGCCGATGCCATCCACCACGTAGCCGAGTTCGGCGATAGCCTCGCGGACCCGCGAAATGTTGTCTTCGGACACCCTGCCCTGGGTTTTGCCATTGGCAACCAGGGATACCGTCGCAGTCGAGACCCCTGCCAAGGAGGCCACCATCGCCGCGGTGACGCGCTGCGTACGGCTTGAGGCCCGATGCACTGGTTCCACGGATTCCATACAACGATCGTAGCGGGAATCAGCCCCTTCCCACGCCGCAAGGCATCAAGCGCTTGACGCGCCAAACGTTAAGCGTTTGACGTGACACGCAAACCAGTGCCAGAATTCCTCTGAATGCTTTAGCACCCTGCCTCGGCAGGCCCCAATGACGTGGAGATGAACATGGACCCCAACACCATGACCCGTGAACGCAAGAAGATCATCCTGGATTGTGATCCCGGGCATGACGACGCAGTGGCCCTGCTGCTGGCCCACGGCAACCCGGACATCGAACTGCTCGCCGTCACCACGGTGGTCGGCAACCAGACCCTCGAAAAGGTCACCCGCAACGCCCTTTCGGTGGGAACCATCGCAGGCATCACAGGCGTTCCCTTTGCCGCCGGCTGCGACCGTCCGCTGGTCCGCTCCATCGAAACCGCGCCGGACATCCACGGCGAAACCGGAATGGACGGCCCCGAACAGCCCCAGTCCACCATCGAGCTGGACCCGCGCCACGCCGTCGACCTCATCATCGAAACGATCATGGCGCACGAGCCGGGCACCGTTACCCTCGTCCCCACAGCGGGACTCACAAACATCGCCATGGCCGCCCGCAAGGAGCCGCGCATCGTTGAGCGCGTCAAGGAAGTCGTCCTCATGGGCGGCGGCTACCACGTTGGCAATTGGAGCGCCGTGGCGGAATTCAACATCATCATCGACCCCGAGGCCGCACACATCGTCTTTAACGAAAAGTGGCCCGTGGTGATGGTCGGTTTGGACCTCACGCACCAGGCGCTGGCCACTCCCGACGTCGTCGGGAAGATCGCCGCCGTGGGCACCAAGCCGGCCAAGTTCGTCATGGAACTGATGGAGTTCTTCACCAAAACCTACAAGGATGCACAGGGCTTCGACTATCCCCCGGTGCACGATCCCTGCGCCGTGGCCTACGTCATCGACCCCACCGTGATGACTACCCGCAAAGTCCCCGTTGACATCGAACTGCAGGGCAAGCTCACCCTTGGCATGACCGTGGCAGATTTCCGCGCCCCCGCGCCGGCCGACTGCCACACCTCCGTCGCCGTTGACCTTGACCACGAGAAGTTCTGGAACCTCGTCACCGACGCGATCATCCGCATCGGGGAGCCCGACGCCGGCGCTCCCGCCACCATTAGCGGCGACGCCGTCGTCGCCAGCAGGATCGCAGGAGAGGCCAAGTAAATGACCACCCTCATCAACGAAACCAAGACAAGCCGCGGCAACGTCGCGGCCCTCATGATCGCCCTGCTGGCAGCCTGCGTAGCCTTCCAGCTCAACGCGTCCATGCTCAGCCCGGCCCTGGTCACCATGGGAAACGAGCTCCACACGGACCAGGCGGTCATCGGCCTCTCCCAGACCTGGTTCTTCACGGCAGCAGCTTTGTTCTCGCTCTTCCTGCCGCGCCTGAGCGACATCGTCGGCCGCAAGAAGATCCTCCTCGGCATGATGCTGCTGATGGCCGTCGGCTCGGTCATCGCAGCCATGGCGCCCGACGTTACATGGCTCTTCGTGGGCCGCATCGTCCAGGGCGTCAGTGGCCCCACCGTGCCGCTGTGCCTCATCATGCTGCGCTCCGCGGTCAACAACCCGCGCAAGTACGGAGCCCTGATGGGCCTCATCACGGCAGTCAACGGTGGCGTTGCGGGCGTCGACTCCTTCGTGGGCGGTTACTTCGCCGAGCACTTCGGCTTCCGGAGCATCTTCTGGCTCATGGTTGGCCTCGCCATCGTGGCCACGGCTTTGGTCGCCATCCTTGCCGGCGAGAGCAAGCCTGCCGCAGGCACCAGCATGGACTGGCTGGGCGTGTTCTTCATTGTCATCGCGGTGGGCGCACTCCTGACGGCCCTCAACGAAGGCTCCAAGCTGGTCGGCGCCTTCTCTTCCGGAACGCTGATGCTGGCCATCGGGCTGATTGTGGTCGCTGCTGCCGCCTTCGCCGCGTTCTGGACAGTGGAGAAGCGCTCCAAGGAGCCGATGGTGGAAACGATCCACCTTCGCCAGCGTTCCACCTGGGCGCCGCTGCTGACCACCACCCTCGCCATGACCGGCATCTTCGCAGTCATCAACGGCATCGTCCCGGCCTACGTCCAGGCCGCGGCACCGGGATTCGGGGTTGGCCCCACCGAGATGTCGCTCATGATCCTCACCCCGTACGCCCTGCTCGGCTGGGTATTCGGACCAATCAGCGGCCGGCTCGCACCCGTACTCGGGTACACCAAAGTCCTGCGCATCGGCATGCTGGGCAGCATCGCGGCCCTGGCCATCATCGCGTTCTTCGGACTCAGCAGCCTGCCCCTCATGATCGTCGGAACGGCCTTGCTCGGCATCATGTACGCCGGTACGGTCAACATCATGCTCAACGGACTCGGAGTTGTCCTCTCCCCCGCCGGAAACCCCGGCTTCCTGCCCGGCATGAACGCCGGAGCCTTCAACCTCGGCGCTGGCCTGAGTTTCCTGGTGTTGCCTGCGGTCCTTGTGGCGACCTCGGCGCTCGGCGACGCCAAGGCCTCGTACCTGACGGTCGTCGTCGTAGGCCTGGCCATCACGGTTGCCGCCTTCGCAGCGTCGCTGCTCATCCCCAAGCCCCTCGAAGCAGAGGTTGAAAAGTGAACCGCAGGATCGTCGTCGTCGGGTCCCTGAACGCGGACCTGACCATCTATTGCGAGCGGCTCCCGCTCCCGGGTGAAACAGTCCACGGCAACGGTTTCGCGGTCAATCCCGGCGGCAAGAGCGCCAACCAGGCCGTCGCGGCGAGCAAGCTGGGCGGCACGGTGAGCCTGATCGGCGCAGTCGGAAACGACTCCAACGGTGACATGCTCCTCGCCTCCACCGAAGGGGCCGGCGTGGACGTTTCGCGCGTCCGCCGTTCCGCGGATGTGGCCACCGGCGTCGCGGTTATCGCGGTAGACGCCAATGGTGAGAACAACATCATCATTTCGGCCGGTGCCAACGGAACGCTCGCCCCGGCGGACGTGTCAGCGGACGCCTTCGACGACGCCGCAGTGCTCTGCCTCTGCCTGGAGGTCAGCCTCGAGACTGTCGAGGCAGCAGCCAAAACAGCGCACGACGCCGGCGCAACCGTTCTGTTGAACCTCTCGCCGTACGCCGAGATCCCGCAAAGCCTGGCCGCCTTGAGCGATGTACTGCTGGTGAACGCCCATGAAGCGTCCATGTTCCTGGGCGACGCCGAAATGCCGCACCCGGGGGCGCATGCAAGCGCCTGGGAGCCGGTCCGAAGCCAGTTCGCCGAGCGCGGGTTGCAACGGGTATTGGTTACCCTCGGCTCCCACGGCTCGGTGGTGTTGGATTCACTCGCCGCATCCGGGGAACAGATCTCCCGGATCGCACCTACCAAGGTCAATGCGGTGGATACGACCGGTGCAGGGGACGCCTTCACCGGTGCCGTCGCTGCCCGCCTCGCCGCGGGCGAAACCTTGGCGGAAGCCGCGGCGTTCGCTTCGGTGGCCGCAGCGCTCGCCACCACCAAGAAGGGCACCCAGGCCGCCTACCCCGGCGCCGAGGAAGTCCTGGAGCACTTGCGGATTTCCTGAGCCGCAGCCCGCGCTTCTACGCCTCCACCAGCGACTTTACAAATCCCGTAATCTCCTTTCCTTTTTGACTAGCCAAGACAGGGTGGCATCCCCCATGCTTGCTCCATGTACTCAGCGTCGAGCCCATACCGCATCATCACCGTATGCACGGGAAACATCTGCCGCTCACCCATGGCGCAACTGATGTTGACTGAAGCGTTCGACGCCGGAGGGCTGGGTGAAGCTGTTGTTGTGGACTCCGCGGGAACTACGTCCTACGAGGCCGGGCACCCCATCGATCCACGCGCAGCCCGGGTCCTTTCGGCACATCGCATCCGTTCCGAGAGTCACATTGCCAGGATCTGGCGCCCGGAGTGGTTCCGGGAGCGGGACCTGATCTTAGCCCTCGACGTGGATCACTATGGCTGGCTGCACGAGGCCGCCCCGGATTCGGAAACACTCGCCAAGATCCGGATGCTGCGCAGTTTCGACCCGTCTGTAACGGGCCGGAGCACCTTGGACCTGGGCATCGAGGATCCCTGGTATGGGGGCCACCACGACTTCGACGTCACCTGGGACCTCATTCGCGCGGCCCTCCCTGGCATCGTCACGCACACGCGGGAAACCCTTGCCGCCAGGCAGCACACGCAGCAGCACGACCCGCAGCAGGTACGCTCTATTTCATGACCCCAGCACCCGTGATCATCGCCATCGATGGCCGGTCCGGCGCGGGAAAGACTACTCTCGCCGTCGAACTCGCCGCCCGCCTCCGCATGCATCACAAGGTGTCGTTGTTCCATCTTGAGGACATCTATCCAGGCTGGAACGGCCTTGCCTCGGGCGTCGAGCGGTACGTCACCACGGTCCTGGCACCGCTGCGGCACGGCGACGCCGCCGAGTGGGTCAGTTGGGACTGGGAGAAACACTACGACGGCCGCAGCCATGTGACGCTGCCTGCCGAAATAGTCATCGTCGAGGGCGTCGGTGCCGCCGCGAGTGCGGCCCGGCCCATGCTGGACGCCGTGGTCTGGGTAGACGCTCCCGACGACGACCGCCGGCACCGTGCGATGGCCCGGGACGGCAGCAGCTACGAACCGTTCTGGGACAGCTGGGCGGCGCAGGAGGACGAGTGGCTGGAGTCCGACGACGTCCTCGACCACATCGACGTCCGGGTGCTGAACCGGGCGGACGGCCAGGCCCCGGATGACGCCCTGCAGGCGCTGAACTACCTCCCTGCGCTCTCCCCTGTGCTGGCTCCCGAACTCTCGGCACGCCGCGGATTGCAGCTCAAGGCCGAACGGATCGATGCCACGCCCGACGCCGCTGCCCTGTTCCAAGCTCTCTACGCCCAGTCCGCCAACGCCGTCTGGCTCGATTCCTCCAATGCCGCCATTGCCGGCGACGCCGGGTCCTCCAACGCCGCCGAACGCAGCCGCTTCAGTATCCTTGCGGACGACGGCGGCGCTTTCGGCCAAGCTGTAACCCATAGATCCGGAAACACCCGCCTCAGCGCCGGATGCGCCACCGTGGAGACCACCGGTCCCTTCTTCCGCTGGCTGGACACCGTGTGGGGCCGCAAGGCCTTGCGGGCGCCGGAAGGCTACGACTGCGAATTCACGCTCGGCTGGTTGGGGTACCTCGGCTACGAATTGAAGCGGGAGACCGGTGGCAGCGACGTCCAAGCCGGCACCCCGGATGCGGCGTTGCTCTTCGCCGGCCGGGCCGTCGTGATCGACCACCGTGACGCTGCCGTCTGGCTGCTCGCCATCGATGCTCCCGACGCCGGCGAATGGCTTGGGATTGCGCGCGAGACCGTGCTGTCCGCGGCGTCGGCACCCCAAGCGGCCGGTTCGCCGAGGCACTCGGCCGGGGATCCCGCCGTCGGGAGTTCCGCAGTGGCGCTCGAGTTCTCCAGCCGCGACACCGAGGACGAATACAAAAGCAAAATCACTGAAGCCCAGCACCAGATCGCCGAGGGCAACACCTACGAGGTCTGCCTGACCACCACAGTGACGGCGCCGGATCCCGGGATGGACCCGTGGCAGAGTTACCTCGCGCTGCGCAAGCGCAACCCGGCGCCGTTCGCGAGCTACTTGAGGTTCGGCGAGCTGACGGTCGCGAGTACCTCGCCGGAACGCTTCCTGCGGATAACCTCCGACGGCGGCATGCGGGCCGAGCCGATCAAGGGCACCAGGGGCCGGGCCAACGATCCCGCCATCGACGAGGCGCTGCGGCGCGGCCTTGAATCCTCGCTCAAGGACCGTGCCGAGAACATCATGATCGTGGACTTGCTCCGCAACGACCTCAGCCACTTCGCCGTGCCGGGGTCAGTGACCGTCAGCCGGTTGTGCCAGGTGGAAA
Organism: Arthrobacter sp. SE2; assembly: GCF_058244265.1. Taxonomy (NCBI): domain Bacteria; kingdom Bacillati; phylum Actinomycetota; class Actinomycetes; order Micrococcales; family Micrococcaceae; genus Arthrobacter; species Arthrobacter sp. SE2. Next base: position 40,740 of record NZ_JBZAYA010000015.1, read on the forward strand.
GCTATGCCACAGTGCACCAGATGGTGAGCACCATCGACGCCCGGCTGCGACCCGGAGCACCCCGGGCCGAAGCCGTGGCGGCCGCGTTCCCTGCCGGGTCCATGACAGGCGCCCCGAAGATCAGCACCATGGACATCCTTGACGGTTTGGAGTCCGGACCGCGCGGGGTCTACTCCGGCGCGATCGGGTATTTTTCGCTCAACTCGGCGACGGACCTCGCCGTCGTGATCCGGACTCTGGTGATGAGTCCCGACGGCGACGGCGGACGCACGCTCAGTCTCGGCGTCGGAGGTGCCATTACGGCGGATTCGACGCCCCAGGACGAATACGACGAAATCCGTACCAAGGCGTTCGGCGTGCTCTCCGCCCTCGGCGCGGAGTTTCCCACTACCTGAGAATCAGTCGTGCTCCTCCGTCCGGGCGCGGACTGTCCGGGGGTCGTTGCGGGTGATCGTGTAGTAGATCAGGCTGGCCAAGATTGCCCCCACGAACCAGGAATACGGGCCCAGCCCCGAGCCTCCCGGGAGGAAAGTCTGCAGTGACGGCACCAGGGCCAAAACACCTGCGACGACGGCAGCCGGCACCAATGCGGCGACGGCCTTGAGGTTCCAGCCCTTGGTGTAGAAATAGAGGCCTTTCTCGTCCTCGTGGTACAGGTCCGAGACCTTGCATCGTTGGTGCCTGATGCGGAAGAAGTCCGTGAAGATGACCCCGAACAGCGGACCAAGCAACGCGCCCAGGCCGCCCAGGAAGTACACGATCACCACGGGACTGCTGAAGAGGTTCCACGGCAGGATCACGATTGCGAGTACTGCACTGATGAGACCGCCCCGGCGGAAGTCGATCCGGTGCGGGGCCACGTTGGCCAGGTCGTAGGAGGCCGAGACGAAGTTGGCCACCACGTTGATGCCGATCGTTGCCACCACAAACGTGATGGCGGCGATGATGGTGATCCACGGATTCTTGATCGCCTGGACGATCGCCACGGGATCGGTGATCACCTTGAACATGTCCTGGCCGGCGTACTGCTCTGCGGTGAAGTAGGACGCCGCGCCGGCGGTGACCACCACTGTGACCAGGGCGAACGCGATGAAGTTCACGGGCAGGCCCCAGAAGTTGCCGCGGAGGATGGTCTTGCGGTCCGGTGCGAACCGCGAGAAATCGCAAAAGTTCAGGAGCAGCGCAGCGAAGTAGGTGACGGTCAGGGCGATGGCCGAGAAGAACTGGGTCAAGGCTGCCGGGCCGTCCAATGGGGCGACGCCGGGGATCGAAAGGCTGAACTTGTTGCCCGCTTGCGTCAGGATGTACACCGCGAGCGCGAACATGGCCACCCAAATGGCAGGACCGGCCCAGTCCTGGAACTTCCGGACGGTCTCCATACCGCGCCGGATGACCAGCAGCTGGACCGCCCAGAGGACCAGGAAAGCCGCCCAACCGAGCGGCGTCAGGCCAAGGATGCGTGGCACGTCCGGACCGTCGAGCGAAGTCAGCTGGGGCCACACGGAAAACAGCAGCACCAGCACGGCTTCCGAGGCGAGCCAAGTCTGGATGCCGTACCAAGCGATGGCGATGAGTGCCCGGATAAGGGCGGCCAAGTTGGCGCCGAAGAGGCCGAAGGACATCCGCGCCAGAACCGGATACGGTACTCCGGTTTTCTGGCCAGCCGTCCCGGCAAAGTTCATGAGGAAGTAGACCAGGGTGATGCCGAGGACCAAGGCCAGGAAGACTTGCCAGCCCACCAGGCCGGTGATGAAGAGACCGGCCGCGAAAGTGTAACCGGCGATGCTGTGGACGTCGCACATCCACAGGGCGAAGAGGCTGCGGACTCTCCAGTTGCGTTGCCGGGCCGGTGCGAGGTCCGCATTCCAGAGCCTGTCGCTGACCAATCGGCCCTCGGCCAGGATCCGGACTTTCTCAGGGTATTCGTCTCCCGGCTCGGGCGGTGCCTGCACAGCCGGGGACTCGTTTTTCCGCGCCATGATACCTCCGAAGAACGCTTCCAAACATGCTTGGACTTACAGAATCGCCCCATTGCTCCTGGATGGAAAGCCCCCTTGGGAGCGCTGAAACGCCGTCACGTTAGCATTGGTCCAACCATGTCTTACTAGGAGGGTGCATGCCGTACATCGTCGACTTCGAGAACGTTTCTACCGTTGGCCTGGAATCGTCTCCGGTTGCCGAGGCGCTTGCCGGGTTGCGCGCCAACGAGGGCCGCTACTACCGAAACAAATACGACCACGTCTTCACCGTGAGCCCAGCCAGCGAGGCTCCGGAGGTGGTCGAGCGGGTGAGCCGCATCCTGAAGGAGGAGCGCGACATCGTCATCAGCTCCCGCCCGCTGGAAGCAACTTCCTTCGACGTCGACGGTTTGCGGATGGCGTACGTCTTCTACGAGTCGGGACTGTCGATCAACGTCATGTACAGCATCGAGGCCGGCGGGAAGCGAGCGGTCGGATTCAAACTCGCCGACGGCATGGAGATCCCGGAAGAACTGGCGTCACGCTTCAAATTCGCTCGCCAGAAGTCGAAGCTGGCAGGCGTTATTCGCGGCTCTTTCTTCGTGATCAAAGGCGAGTACTGACCCTGTTCACGGCATCCAAGTAGACAACACTCTACTTAGGAAGCCTACTGATTATATACCGTGGCAACCATCTTATTCATTACTGCCCGGGATCGGTGCGGGGAAAGACCGGCCGGGCGGTTGAGGCAAGGCCGTGCCGGTTACCACCGGGAATGTCGTGCCGTCACAAAAATTGGGGTTCATAAATAAAAAAGGTGCTCGCACCGCTCGGGATTCTCTTTGCTGCCGTACTGGCGCTGACCGGTTGCGGGGGTCCCGCGAATCCGGGGAGCGCCGCCGCTTCCTCCTCGACACCAACTCCTACGCCAACACCTACGCTGAAGACGTATACAAACGAGGAACTTGCTTCGATCGTCGCGCAGTTGAAGGATGACCAAGGCAAGCCGTTGACCGTCGTACCCGCTGCGCAGATCGACCAGGGCATGAGCGCGGCGAAGCAGATGCTCGCGTCCGCCGTCATCACTCCCCCGGCATGCGCAGCCTTGGCGAACAACAGCGCGCAGGTCCCGGAGGGGGCGACGTATGCCGCTGGGCAGAGCATTTCCGCCGCGGATAAGTCCGTCACCGTGATCACTGCCCTGGCGGTGAAGGATCCCAGCGTGCTGACCGGTCAGACAAAGAAGGCCACTGATGCGCTGGCTCAGTGTTCGACCTTCACGATCGAGGTAGAGGGGCAGAAGGTCACGACCCAGACCCAGCCGTTGCCGCAAAAGACCAGCGGGGATCAGTCGACGGGAGCGTTGAGCACCCAGGTCCTGCCCTCCGGCCAGAAGGTGACCACACTGACCGTGACCGGCGTGAAAGGCAACCTCGGGGCCACGGCGATCAAGACCGGCGCCACTGTCACCGCCGGCTCCGCGGCGGAACTGGTCAAACTCGTCAACACCGTCCTCGGCTAGCAGCCGGCGTAAGCAGTCAACTCATGCGCCGAGGTTCAACATTTCGACATAGCGGTCGATCATCATGTGTTGACCCTTGATCTGGGAGATCAGCTCCGGGCTGGCGATCTCGCCGTCGGGCAGTTGGCCCGAACCGCCGGACGGCCCCAAGGGAAGGATGATGACCGGCTTCGACGGCGCGTAAGCGGAGAGTTCCGCCGAGCCCTCAATCTGGGCTTGGATGTTCTTGGCAACCACCACGGCCTCGCGTCCCGCGACGCCCGCTTTGTTCACGTCGATCGCCGAAATGTCGCCCAAGGCGTAGACGTTCTCGAAGCCCGCGACGCGGAGTTCGGGGGTGACGTCCAGGTAGCCCTCGGCAGTCCGTGCGGCCAGGAGGTCTCCCGCCACATAGTCCGTCTGCGGTGCTATTCCATAGCAGCGGAACCAAATGTCCGCCTGGATGTCCGTACCGTCCGCGGTGTTCACGGTAAAGGTGGCGAATTCGCCCGCGGGAACGGGCGGCAACTGGACCAACGGATTCCCCAGGATCCGCCGTACGCCGAGTTCATCCAGCTGCCGGTTGACCTCAATCCGCAGCCGTGGATCGTACGGCCCTGGCAGGATGTCCGGCGCCACATCCACCATCACGATGTCCTTCTCCGGCCATGCCGCCGCGATCTCGCCCGCGAATTCAAGGCCTACTGCCCCGGCGCCCAGCAGCATCACCCTATCGGCGCGTTTAAGGTCGTTATGTGCTGCTTGGTAGCGGGCGATGGCGTCAGTGGTGACCATTCGATCGCTCTTGGCCGGGAAGGGGTAACTGGAACCACTTGCCAGCACAATGTAGTCCGGCGCCAGGCTGGCACCCGAAGCCAACTCGACGGCGTGCCCGTCCACCCGGACAGCGCGGTCCCGGAGTACCTTGCCGTGTACCAGCAGGCGGTCATAGGGAAGGAACATCCGCGGCAGGAAATCGGTTTGGACCACCGATCGGAGGGCAGCAATGTTGTGTACGAAAGCGTCCTTGGGCTCCACCAAGGTAACCGTCGCGTGTTCGTCCAGGGCCTTGGCTACGGAGATCCCGCCGTAGCCTCCACCGATAACCACCACAGTGGCGTGCGGAGCCTGATCATTCATGGCAACTCCTTAGGTAGAAAGCTCACGCTGCTCGGCTCGTGCCGCTCAGATCGTTTATGAAGGACAACGATTGTGAATGATCAATAATTTCCTCAGTGATAAGATTTTGCTGATGAGTTCTTCGGCAGCGGGAAAGCAACTGGGGTTTCTCTTGGCGCGCCACGGGCGCATCATGAATACCCGCCTCCGCCAAGCGCTCGACTCCTCCGGGCTCAGCCCAAGGCATGCCGTGTTGCTGTGCCAGCTTGAGGAGTCCGGGCCGCTCAGTCAACAGGGCCTGATCGATGTTCTCTCCATCGACGCGAGCGGACTGGTGGCGGTCCTGAACGACCTTGAACGCGAAGGGCTGGCGGAACGTCGCCGCGATCCCGCGGACCGTCGTCGTCATATCGTTGAAATCACCGCGGCAGGCAAACTCGCGGTGGCGTCCATTGAAGGTGCGGTGGCCGACGTCGAGCAAGAGGCCTTTGCGGGGTTCTCGGCCGATGAGCTCCAGCAACTCCATGGGTTGCTGTCGAGGATCCATGCCGAACCTGCGGACGAGGCCTGCGCCGAGGACTGAGCCCCTACTGCAGCGTGGCGGTCAATCGCGCCACATTGTCCACATATTTGGCAAGCATCGGCCGGTGCAACCAGCCCTCCAAGGTGAGCTCGCGGCACATTTCCCGGTAGCTCGATTCAACGGAGCGCATGCTGTCCACGGCTTCGGCGCCCAGGAGCATCACGGACACCTCCATGTTGAGCGAGAAGGAGCGCATGTCCATATTGCTGGAGCCTAGGACGGCCACTTCTTCGTCGATGGTGAAGTGCTTGGCGTGCAGGACGTACGGGGCGCGGTACAGGTAGATCCGCACCCCGGCTTCCAGCAGCGCCTCGTAGTAGGAGCGCTGGGCATGGTGGACCAGGAACTGGTCGCCCTTCTCGGAGACGAAAAGTTCCACGTCGACGCCACGCTGGGCCGCCGTCGTAATGGCGTACAACAGGGAATCGTCGGGCACGAAGTACGGGCTGCAAATTGAGATGCGGTGCTGGGCCGAGTAAATCAGCGTATTGAACAGGCGCAGGTTGTTTTCCGTGACGAACCCCGGGCCGCTGGGAACCACCTGGGCCGTCATTCGGCCGGGTGTTGCCTGGACCGCGACCTGCAGTTGGTTTTCCAGGGATTCATCGGTTTCGCTGAGCCAGTCGGTAGCGAAGACGACGTTGAGGGTAGCAACGATCGGCCCCTCCATCCGCGCCATGAGTTCCACCCATTTACGTCCTGCGCGTCGGTGCTTGGGATTGTTGTAAGAGGGCTCGATCAGGTTCTGCGAGCCCGTGAAGGCAATTTCGCCGTCGATCACCAGGATTTTCCGGTGGTTCCGCAAATCCGGACGGCGCCACTGTCCGTGGATGGGCAGCAACGGCAACATGCGGCGCCACTGGATCTGGCCGCTGCTGAGCCTACGGACCAGCCTCCGGTAGCCGGGGATCCGCAGCGTGCCGATGTGATCGAACAGAAGGCGGACGCTGACGCCGCGCGCTGCCGCGTTTTCCAACTCGGTGAGGAGTTCGTCCGTGACGGAGTCACTGCTCATGATGTAGAACTCCGCATTGACGAACTTCTTGGCCCCCCGGACCGCTTCCGTCATGGCCTTGATCGACTCCTCGTAGCCGGGGAAGAGCTCCACGGAGTTACCGTCCACCATCGGCAAGGAACCCAGGCGCCGGTTCAGTTCACCGGCCGACGTCACCCATTCGGGTCCCGCGTACGTGCTTACGACGTCGGCGAGCGCCGAAGTGCCTGCACGCACCCGATCGTTGACTTGCTCCTGCTGCTCCCGACGACGGCGGGACAAGCGGAAATTACCGAACAACAGGAACAGGACGAAACCGACGGACGGGACGAGGAAGACGGCCAGGAGCCACGCCATGGCCGTTGTGGGACGGCGGTTTCCGGGGATGACGCCAAGTAGCACGACGCGCAAGCCGATCTCAACGATGGCCCACGCACCGAGGAGCCAAGTCCACTCGGTTCCGAACTGAAAAGGAAACAGCACCCCACACCCCCATGATCGAATAGCTAATCAAAGAACCAACAGTCAGCCCAGCCTATCTGGCGCACCGCTCCCGACTGCTCGTCCTGACCATCCCTCCGGGGGCAGCACTAAGCTGGAAGCATGACTTTACCTGCCTCGACGGTCCTCGTTTTCCTGGATCCAGCGTTCGAAAACGGCCGCGTCGCCGATTCCAGCCAGCCACAGCTCATGGCAACCGACCTGGGCGCCACCCGGGGTGACGGCGTCTTCGAGTCGCTGCTCGCCGTCGAAGGCCGTGCGCGCAAGGTCCAAGCGCACCTGAACAGGCTTGAGAGCTCAGCCCGCGCATTGGACCTCAATATTCCCGGGCAGGACGTCTGGCGCCGCGCGATCGACACCGCGATCACCGAATTCCGCGACGCCTTCCCCGCGCCAAGCCCTGCCGAAGACGAGGTAGTCGTCAAGCTGTTGGTGACGCGCGGAGTCGAAGGCGCCTCGACTCCCACATGCTGGATCCAGGCCTCGCCGTCCCCCGCGGGCAGTCGCCGGCAGCGCGAGACGGGCATCGACGTCGTACTTCTTGACCGTGGCTTCGACACGGAGGCGGGCGACCGCGCCCCCTGGCTGCTGCTCGGCGCGAAGACGCTCTCCTATGCCGTGAACATGGCCGCGCTGCGCTACGCGCACAAGCAAGGCGCTGACGACGCGATCTTCACGTCAACAGACGGCCGTGTTCTGGAGGGTCCGACCTCCACGGTGTTGCTGGCCCACGTTGAAACGGTCGACGACGGCGCCGGCTCGGTGCGCACGGTCAAGCGCCTCATCACTCCGCAACTGGACAGCGGCATCCTGCCGGGCACGTCCCAGGACGCGCTGTTCACCAAGGCGAAGGCCTCGGGCTGGGAGCTCGGCTACGGGCCCCTGGTGCCGGAAGACCTGTTCGACGCCGATGCGGTGTGGCTGATCTCGAGCATCCGGCTCATCGCGCCGGTCAACCATGTGGACGGCAGGGAGATCGGTACCCCGGCAATGCGCAAGCAGCTGACGGCCGAGCTCAACGAGCTGTTCTCGGGGATCGAGTAGGGCTTTCGACCCCTGAGAAACAATGAGCGAAGGCTAGCCCTCCGCCGCAGGCAGCGGCAGGGGGCGTGCGTCAGAGATGCAGTCTGCCGCTACGCCCCCTGCCGGTTCAAGGGTGCGGACGCCGGCAGGGCCGACGTCCGCATGCGTTCAATCTCAGTTGTAAGTAATGGTGGTTGCGTTTGTCGTTGCCGACCAGGTGATGTGTCCTCCTTGGAAGTTCTGCGCTCTTCCGCCCGAAACCGCGTACTCGGTGGTGGTCGGGTAACCAAGGCGACCGTTCTCCCAACCCTGGGATGCGTAGGCTACGCGAATGGCTCCGCCGTTAGGGAAGGCACCGGTGGCTGAGGACCAGTAGATGACTCCACCTTGGAAGTTCTGGTAGACGCCGCCGTTCTTCAGCCCNCCCGCCGATCTCATTGCTGGTCGGATAGCCGAGGAACCCGTTCTCCCAATTCTGGGCCGCCCACGCCGCATCAATGGCGCCCCTGGTGATATGGGCTCCCGTTGCAGCAGACCAGTGGATCACGCCGCCCTGGAACGTCTGGTAGGCGCCTCCGTTCTTAAGCCCGCCGATCTCATTGCTGGTCGGATAGCCGAGGAACCCGTTCTCCCAATTCTGGGCGGCCCACGCCGCATCAATGGCGCCCCTGGTGAAATGGGCACCCGTCGCCGGGGACCAGTGGATCACGCCGCCCTGGAACGTCTGGTAGACGCCCCCGTTCTTAAGCCCGCCGATCTCATTGCTGGTCGGATAGCCCAGAATACCGTTCTCCCAATTCGTTGCAGCCCAAGCCGCATCGATGGCGCCCTTCGTGACGTGTGCCCCGGTCGCGGTTGACCAGTGCACCACGCCGCCCTGGAAGTACTGGTAGCAGCCGCCTGCGGTCAGGCCACAAACCATTGCTCCGGTGGCGGTGCCGATACTCGGAGGCCCAGCAGCCGCAGCCGCAATTGCGGCATCGGCCCCCGCGCCTGCGTCTGTGAGCGTGTAATCGTCCGTCACCAGAGTCCCGTTGGATTTCAGGTTCAGCCCCATACTGATGGCCGAGGCACCAGCGGGTACAGCCTTAGTTGTCCACGTAATCTGGGTCCAGTTACTAGCGGCAAGGACTTGGGGACTGGCGTCCCAATAGCTCCACGTGCCCAATCCCGTGCGGTAATACACCTCGAACTGGGTTGGAGCGGTGGACTTGAACCACGCAGACATCGTATACACGTGGCCGGGGATTGCACTTGGGGCGCATTCGCCCAGATCAAGAGTCGGCAGAAGCTTGCCGTCGCCGGTGGCATACCCGGTTATGACCATTTGCTCGGCTGCAGTCCCGGTGTGGCCCGGAGTCACCGAGGTGAAGGCTCGCGTGTTGGTTCCGTAACCGCCAGCCGCCCAGCACTGTGGCAGCCCTGTCGCGGCAGGCCCTGCCGTTTCCAGGCTCGGGTTCTTGGCGAGATTACCGCTAGTCTGGGGCGGCGGCGCAGCCGGGCCGTTGACGAGCGGCAGCACAGTCCCACCGATCACCTGGTCAATGGTCTTGACGGACGCAAGCCCTGAGGTCTGTTGCCCTGCTAGCCACTGTACAAACTGGGTGAAGAGGGCTGTGGTTACCGTCAAGGGGTCAGCAATGCCCGTGGTCGGATCAATGCCCGTGCCGATGTGGTGGAACGTGATCTGAACCCATCCGCCGCCGGGCTGTGCTTTCGTGACGAGGTTCTGCAGGTCCAGCAATGTCCAGGTGTTGTCCACCTCATCCGGGGCCTTAGTTAGCCACGGGTCCGCTGGCGGAATTGTCTCGGCAAATCCAAGGCCTGCCGAGCCGGGCACTTTGCTTTCGAGATCGCCCAAACTGCGGGCACTATTGAAACCGCAATCCTTCACCGTCTGCTCTACCGCGGGTGTCAGCGAAGCGAACGGATACGCGAAGCTTGTAATCCGGAAACCCATGTTGGTCAGATTCACGCGGTCATTGCAGATCTGGCGCTTGACCTCGTCCGGTCCCATCTGGGCCAGATCCGGGTGGGTCACGGTATGCCCACCGATCTCGTTCCCGGCCGCCTGGATTGCCAAGGCTTGGGCCTTCGTCATATAGCCGTTCGCATCCAGGTAACCGGAAGGCGTGAAGAACGTCCCTTTAAGGCCCGCTCCGTTAAGAATCTGGGCAGCAGCCACTTGATCTCCGTTGGCGTCGTCAAACGTCAAGGTGATGACCGGAGGAGTTGCCGCCTGTGCAGGCGCCGCGACGACAACGCCCACCAGGAAGCTGGCCATGACAGCCGCAACGCTGCCCGCGGCGAACCATCTGCTCATAGGCCTGACTTTCGCCGGAAGCCGCGGTGCCGGATCTGTTGAGCCCCTCATGAGGGGCTGGCGACTCGTCAATTTCATGTCTGCATCCCATAACTTGGTTGCGCGACTTTAGCGTGCGCCGGATTACCCCGAATCCCCGGTCCAGCGAAGTCTCAGCCGCAGTAAATAAATCTGATGCGTCTCCGCGCGAAACGCTTTGACGCTTCGCAATCCCCACGGGATTCCGAACAATTGTGTTTTGGACAACCAGTGCCCCAATTCGGATCATATGGACCAAGGCTCAACGGGTCGCGAGTAATGGCTACTGGACTGCTTACGGGAATCGAGAATCGACACTCCCCTACTACCTACCGGAAAGTAATCGCTCTCACCGGGACTCGAGAGCGCCCGAACGCGGCGACGAGCACCTCGTCTTTATCCCCGGCTGAGGATCTGCTCGCGCAGGATGTCTGCGTGCCCGCAGTGTTGCGCAAGCTCGCGGAGCATGTGGAGGTACACCCAGCGCAGTGGGAGCGGACCGCGTCGGTTGCCGTTGAGCATGTCGTCGAGGCCCAAGGACGATGTCGCCTGGCGCGATGCTTCGCATGCCTCGCGGTGTGCTTGCTGGATCGTGGCGATCGTGTCGCCGTCATCGAGGATAAAAGACTCATCCGGCGTCGCAGGGATACCGATCTCGGCCCGGGAACGGCACGTTATGGCTTCGTCGAACCAGACCTTCTCCACGAAGGTCGCGTGTTTCACGAGGCCAAGCAAGGTGGTCCGGGACGGCACCAATGACCGCCGGGACTGTTCTTCCGTCAACCCGTTCAAGCAGTCATGGAGCGCCCGCCGGTGCTCGTCGATAAATGCCTCGAATTGCATCCGAATGGGCTGGTTGAAGATGTTCTCGGCAAGCGTCACGGTTGCACCTATGTTTTCCGTCAGGCAGGGACTCAGTCAGTATCGACGTGATACGAGCTTAGCGTGGCGATGATTGCCGTCCTTGGTCCGAGGATCGCACGCTGGGGAATAGACTCCGTTCATGCGTCTGGCGATCATTGGAGCGGTCCTGCTTTTGGCGGGTGCCGTGGCGATCGCCACGGGCGCCCTGCCTTTCACCGATCTCATGGCACTCGTGGATCGAGTGGCTCCCATTCTGCTGTTCGTCGTCGCGATGACGGTTGTGACTGAGCTGTGCAGTGAGGCCGGGGTGTTCCTTTGGACTGCCCGCCGGCTCCGTTATTGGGGCCGCGGATACAGCATTCTCTTGTGGCTGTTCCTCGCGGTCTTTGCGACGCTGAGCACTGTCTTCCTTTCCCTGGACACAACGGCTGTGCTGCTGACCCCGGTGGTGGTCAGCGTTACGCGGCAAGCCGGGCTGCCGGCCCTGCCTTTCGCACTGACGACGGTCTGGCTGGCCAACACGGCAAGCCTGCTGCTGCCCATTTCCAACCTGACGAACCTTCTGGCGCAGCACAGTCTTGGCGGTATTACTCCTGGCGGGTTTGCTGGCCTGATGTGGGCGCCCTCCCTTGCGGCCGTCGTCGTACCGCTGCTGTTCATCGCCATCGTCTTCCGGCGGGATCTGCGCAACCGCTATTCACGGATCCCGGTCGGGCGGAGCAGGCCTGACCAGCCAGCCGGCGCTGAATCCAGGCCTGCGGCGGACCGGGTCCTGCTCGGGTGCAGCGCCGTGGTTCTGGCGCTGCTGCTGCCCGCATTGGTGTCCGGAGTCCCGGTATGGATCCCTGCCCTGGCCGGGGCTGTAGTGCTGGGCGTGGTGTTCGCGTTCCGGCGCCCGCGGGTTCTCAAGGTGACCCTGATTCCTTGGTCCTTATTGCTGTTCGCTTCCGGCCTCTTTCTGGTGATGGAGGCCGCCAGGCATCTGGGGGCTTCTGTGTTGCTGAGTCAGGTGGCCGGACAAGGCCAGGGCTTCCTGGATCTGGTTCGGCTCGCCACGACGGGCGCCGCCGGCTCCAATGTCCTCAACAATTTGCCTGCGTACCTGCTCGCAGAACCGCTGGCGGGGACCCCAGTGCGGATGGCGGCGTTGCTGATCGGAGTCAATGCGGGCCCGATCATCACGCCTTGGGCCTCCCTGGCAACCTTGCTGTGGCACGACCGTCTGATGCGGATGAACGTCCTGATTACGTGGAAGGGCTACGCGATCTTCGGACTGATGGTTGCTCCTCTGACCGTGTTTGCCGCAGTAGCGGTGCTGGCAGTCACCGGACAGTGAGGGCGTTCGGCGCGTGCCGGCCCCATCGCCGGGCGCGAAGAATCAGGACAGAATATAGAACAGCTCGGCCGTACCGCCGGAACCCCGACACGAGAAGGATCTGCCTCATGCTCAGCCTGCAGGACATCGATGACATCGTCCTCAACGGAGGGATTGTCGTTGACGTCGCCGGGGAGAAAATCGGCTCAGTGGAGCAGGTTTTCACCAGCGGTGATTCCGGGGATCCTGTCTTTGTCACCGTGCGGACCGGCCTGTTCGGCATGTCCGAGTCTTTCGCCCCGCTTTCCGGAGCCAGCCTTGAGAATTCAGTGATCAGGGTGGCTTTCGCCAAGGACAAAGTGAAGAACGGCCCGCGCATCGAGAGCGACCGCGGCGTGATCACGGAGACGCAGGAACAGGAACTCTACAACTATTACGGGCTCGCGACCGAGGCCCCCAACGAAGGTGCCGCGGAGGAAACCGGTGCCTACGATGGACGGACGGTGCCTGAGTCCGCGGCTGGGGAGACCGAGCCGGAACCGGGCCCCCCACCCCCGCCCCGGCATCCGCCGCGTCCGCCGCACGGCGGTCCGCATCCGCCGCACCTGCACAAACATGTACCCCACCCCCCGCACCCCGGCCCTCCCGCGCCGCATCGGCCACCTGGGCCCTCGGCGGAACCGGAAGACATTCCATAACCGTCGCCCGCGTGCCGGAGGATTTCAGCCACCGGCCGTGATCCTCACAGCAGCGACGCCCCCGCCTGTTGAGGCGGCGGAAGCACCTGAATAAGCCCGCATTACTAGAACCTGGACATTGACCGACGCAGGCTGCAGCTGAACAACTCGCGAGTAGGACGTAGCGCAATCGATCGTCTGATCCTGCGGGGCAAGGCCGATCCGTGGATCCTGGGCGATGACAAGGTGGACATCCGAGGCGCCAACACAGGCTGCGGTCAGAGTATACGGGCCCGCGTCCTCGACCCTTGCACTCTTTCCAACCCCGCTAACGGCGCCGCCCACACCGCCGGAATCCTCCAGGATCACCGCGCCGGAGGCTCCCCCGAGAAGTTGCTTGGCGGTAACGAGGTTCCTGGCTTCCAGCGCTACGGTTGCCTGATCCTTGGTGGGCAACGGCGCCCGCGGAGGGGAACTCCGCGTGGGCCCGGCAGCGGGCCGGGGATCGCCGGCGTCGGTATATTGACAGCCGGACAAACCGGCCGCCAGCAGCAGCCCTGCCAGTAATACCGCTACGGTTCTGGTTCCCCCATGAGCCACCATGAATCCGAGTGTAGCGGGCAGGCAAATTTAGCATGGCGACCCTATTGTGCCGCCATGCCCTCAGTAGTTAACTAGTTGCGGCCGGTCAAGCTTGTTAAACGTCTGGTGCGCCGGTTCTGGGGCCGGCGCACCAGACTTCCCCAACTAACTCGCATTTGTTGTCGTTTAGCGGCCTGTAAACGACAACAACTGCGAGTCAGTTGGGCTTCTCAGGATCCGATGGGAGAAAGTGCCCGCACCAGACCGAAAAGGTCCTTGGGGTCATCGGGGTTCGCGACGAGGTCGATCTCCTCGAAAAATTCCGAACCCTCAACGGCATCGCGCAGATACCGCAGGGCGGAAAAGTCCTCGATCGCGAAGCCCACGGAATCGAAAATCGTGATCTGGTCCGTGGCGGTGCGGCCCGGCGCGTGCCCGCACAGGACCTGCCAGAATTCCGTGACGGGAAATTCGGCGGACATTTGTTGGATCTCGCCTTCAATCCGCGTCTGGGGATCGTATTCCACAAAGACATCGCCGAGGCCCAGGATGGCAGCGTCGAGTTCGGTCTTCCCTGGGCAATCGCCACCGATCGCGTTGATGTGAACACCAGGCGAGACCTGGGCAGCCGTCAGGATGGTGGCATTCGCCTTGTCCGCCGTGCAGGTGGTGATGACATCGGCGCCCTCCACTGCAAGGGCCGCCGAGCCCGCGATGGTGATGTCGAAGCCGAGGGGAGACATGTTCCGGACGAACTTCTCCATCGCAGCCGGATCCGTGTCCCAGATCCTGACAGTGTTTATGCCCAGGGCCGCCCGGAAGGCCAGGGCCTGAAACTCCGATTGGGTTCCGGTCCCGATCATCGCCATGATGCGGGCATCGGGGCAGGCGAGTTTCTTCGCGACCATCCCGGACGTGGCCGCCGTCCGCAGCGCTGTCAGCACAGTCATCTCTGCGAGGAACGTCGGGTAGCCGTTATGGACGTCGGACAGGACACCGAAAGCTGTCACCGTCTGGAAGCCACGCGCTGGATTCGAAGGGTGTCCATTTACATACTTGAAGCCGTATGTTTCCCGGTCGCTGGTGGGCATCAACTCGATGACCCCAAATGGCGTGTGACTTGCCACCCGCGGAGTCTTGTCAAAAGATTCCCACCGCCGGAAGTCGTCTTCCAAGTATCGAATCATCTCCGAGATGATGGTCTCCGGGCCTCGCCCGGCCGTCCAGCGAACCATATTGCGGACATCGACAAAGCGCGTCATGTGCGCTCCTTTCCCTTACAAGCACTGTTGCTACGAGGCTACGGAGCGGCGATATGCATCCACAATTGCCAAAGTACGTACTTTTCATTGAAAAGCTGGACAAAATGATGAACACGTCTTTACATAATGCTCATTGGATACAGGCGTCCGTCATCCGGACGGCTACCGCAGGACGGAACTGAGCAACAGGCTCGTCTCGCTATTGACGATCCCCTCGATGCCGCGGATCCTGCCCAACACCTGGTCAAAGTCGCTGAGGCTTTCCGTGCGCAGCTCGGCCACGAGATCCCAACCGCCGTTCGTGGTGTGCAGCGCCCAAATCTCGGGAAGCCCCCTGAGCTGGCGAATGACTTTGTCGGCCGATCTTCCCTCCACTGCTATGAGCGCAATAGCCCTAATCGCAAGTGGATCGACCTCGTCGCGCACCCTGGCAGTGAAACCAACGATGGTTCCCGAGGAGACAAGACGCTCGAGCCGGCTATTCACAGTGGCCCTGGCTACGCCCAGCTTACGCGCGAGGCTCGCCACGGACGCCCTGCCGTCCTCCCGGAGGGCGGAGAGGAGCTGACGGTCAAGGTCGGTGAGTGCTGCCATAAAGATAAACGTATCGCCCATTCCCCAAGCGGGCCTGAGTCCGTAGGGTATCGACATGAGCATCTACATCAGCCCCGACTCTGCTGCATGGTCGCTGACGGCCATGGCGACTGGTGCGTCAGCGGGATCAATCGATGATGCAAACGGCATGTCCAACTTGGTGAAGGAAATCTACGAGACAGAAGGTTTCGAAGCCCTGTCGGGTGTGGTTTTTGCCTTGGCTCATCACAACAGCCTCTCGCTGCACGCGCTCGCCACGGCCACCGGGATATCCGTGCACGAGTTGCTGGAAATCCGGAAGCACCAAGGTTCCACTTTCCATTACTCGCCTACGGGAGTAGCGTCGCGGTTTGACGCCATTCCACCCCGGATCCAGGCAAGCCTTGAACCGCTGCCGAAAGAAACCGACGCCTAAGACCCCCGGTTACGGAACATGACGACGGCCGGTGATGCAGGCCGCCGTCGTGGATGTTATTTTCTTCTTGAGTAATGAGCACCAGCGCGAAGCCCTGACTTGCTGGTCGGCAACCCTCTCTCCGGCGGGGTGCCTCAGGTGACTACTCGGCGTATCGACACTTTCGAACTGCAAGCGTGACTGAGGAGCACCAATGCCTGAACCCACCGAAGAAAAACTCTCGTACCGTCTCATCACGGGCCCTGACACGAAGGATTTCTGCGAGCGGATCTCCACCGCCCTCGCGGAGGGATATGTGTTGCACGGCAGCCCAGCCGCGACCTTCAACGGCAGTGACGTGATTGTGGCGCAGGCCATCGTCCTCCCCGCAGCGATCGCCAGCGCGGACGCAGCAGTTGCCAATGCAGTAGACCAGCTTGATGAAGAGTTCGACGGCGAGGGCCACGCATGAGCTATGCAGGCGACCTCAGCCCGCACGACGCCTGGGCCAAACTGGAACAAGGCGCCATCCTGGTGGACGTCCGCACCGAAGGCGAGTGGGCACACATCGGGATCCCGGACACCAAAGCCACCGAGAACGATCCCTTGTTCATCCAGTGGAACCTGGCCGGCGGGATCCCCAACTCACGCTTCATCGACGATCTGAAGCAGCAGGCTCCGGAAGCGGACGGCACCGAACTGGTCTTCCTGTGCCGCTCCGGCCAGCGTTCCATCGCCGCTGCGATCGCCGCAACACAGGCCGGCTACACCGCCTACAACGTCCTCGAGGGCTTCGAGGGCGAACCGGACCGCTACGGCGAGCGAACCGTGAACGGCTGGAAAAACCGTGGACTTCCGACGAACCTGGGGAACATCTAAGTGACTTTCAATCCTGACGCCGCCGGCTGGAGCCCTGACACCCAGGCAGTCCGCGGCGGTCTTGACCGCACCAACTTCCAAGAAACGTCCGAGGCCGTCTTCCTGAACTCCGGCTTCGTCTATGAGTCCGCCGCAGCCGCAGAGCGCGCATTCACGGGCGAGGACGAGCGCTTCGTCTACTCCCGTTACGGCAACCCCTCCGTGGCCACTTTCCAGGAGCGACTCCGCCTGCTCGAAGGCACCGAAGCGTGTTTCGCGACGGCGTCGGGCATGTCCGCTGTCTTCACCGCCCTCGGTGCGTTGCTGGCCGCCGGCGACCGCGTGGTTGCCGCCCGCTCGCTCTTCGGTTCCTGCTTCGTGATCCTCAACGAGATCCTGCCCCGTTGGGGCGTCGAGACCGTCTTCGTGGACGGCCCGGACCTGGACCAGTGGCGTGCCGCATTGTCCGAGCCGACAACGGCAGTGTTCTTCGAGTCGCCGTCGAACCCCATGCAGGAAATCGTGGACATTGCAGCGGTGAGCGAACTAGCCCACGCGGCGGGCGCTACCGTCGTCGTCGACAACGTCTTCGCCACTCCGCTGCTGCAGCGCTGCGGCGATCTCGGCGCGGACGTGATTGTCTACTCGGGCACCAAGCACATCGATGGCCAGGGCCGGGTCCTGGGCGGAGCAATCCTGGGCACCAAGGAATTCATCGACGGTCCCGTGAAGCAGCTCATGCGGCACACCGGGCCGTCGCTTTCCGCGTTCAACGCCTGGGTCCTGACCAAGGGCCTGGAGACGATGGCGCTGCGCGTCAATCACTCCTCGGCGTCTGCGTTGCGGATCGCCGAATGGCTTGAGGAACAGCCGGCCATCAGCTGGGTCAAGTACCCGCTGTTGAAGTCGCACCCGCAGTTCGAGCTCGCCGCGAAGCAAATGAAGGCCGGCGGAACCGTGCTCACCTTCGAGCTGCTCCCCTCTGCCGGGCGATCGGCGAAAGAGGCCGCCTTCGCGCTGCTGGACGGGCTCGCCGTGATCGATATCTCGAACAACCTGGGCGACTCCAAGTCCCTCATCACCCACCCCGCCACCACCACGCACCGCGCCATGGGTCCGGAAGGCCGCGCGGCCATTGGCCTGAGCGACGGCGTCGTGCGGCTTTCGGTGGGGCTGGAGGATGTGGACGACCTCATCGGGGACCTGGAGCGGGCCCTCAAGGAGGTTTAGCTCGGCGGGTTAACCCGGCGCTTCGCGCCAGTCTTGGCGCACCCAGGTGAGGACGGGCTGCGGCTTGGTGTCGCTCTCGTCCCTCTCCGAGCGCATCGTGATCTGAACGGCGTGCTCGACGACGGCGGCCAGCCCGGCGGCGTCGGGCGCGCCCCCGTTGGTCTCGCTCCAGCGCCCGGCAACACCACGCTGTTCGATAGCGCCGTTGCCACGGCCCAGGATGGCCGCCACGCCGGCTTGGACCAAGTCGAATTCGCCCTGTTCAGCGAGGACAGGTTCCAGGTACTCCACCAACGACCAGACGACGTCCGCGGCGGGCTCCGGGCGGAACGTTCCGAAGTCCAGCAGTTCGGTGCGAAGTCCGAAGTTGCTTGCCTGCCAGGACGCCATCCGCAAAAGCGCCGTGGGCACGGCCGCCGGCTCTATTCCGGCATGGTATTCACGAACAGAAGTCTCGACCAAGGCCCTGACGAGCACCGCGATGAGCGCCGCATCCTCGGCCCGTAGGCAGACATCGGCCACCCGGACCTCCACCGTGGGAACGTGCCGGGACAGCCTGGCGTCGAAGTAGACCATCCCCTCGTCCAGCAACACTCCCGTTTCGATGAGCCTCCTGACAACGCGTCGGTAAGCGGCCAAGGAACCGAAGATGGCTGACGGCCCCGACGAAGGCCAGCGGTTCCACGCCTGCGTCCGGTAGCTCTCAAAACCGGTAGCCAGACCCCGCCAGTAAGGAGAATTGGCGCTCATCGCCGTGAAGACAGCGAGCTTGTCCCGGATCCTGTCAAGCACCATCACGCCTTCCTCCGGGGACTCGATCGAAGTGTGGACGTGGAATCCGCAGGTGAGCTGTTCGTGCGCCGTGATGCCGAAACGTTCGAGCATAATGGCGTAGCGGGGATCCGGGGTGGTGTGCAACGCGGCGTCCACGGGCGAGGTGGCCAACGCGGCGATCCTTGCGCCGTGGCGCCGGGCGGCATGGCTCGCGAGGCCCCGCGCCCTGCGGATCTGGTGCAGGAGCTCGGCGTAACTGCGGCATGGCCGGGTCTGGGTTTCGATCTGTTCAAGCTTGAGCTCGTGGCTTAGGCCGGTATCGGGGCCGTCGATCTCCTCAAGGGGCGGACCGGTGTCGGGACTGTCCTGGGCGGGGCCATCGTGGGCCGTGCCGTCGCGGCCGTCGTGGGCCGTGCCGTCGCGGCCGTCGTGGGCCGTGCCGTCGGGGGCGGGCGCGGGGGCCGAGAGGAGCGCGTCGGCAAGCGCGAGCGGCTCGCCGGTCACGGGATCGACGATCAGCAATTCCTCTTCCACACCAAAAGTGCGCACGGATCAATTGTGCGCCATGGCACCCTTGCGGAGACAGATCGGGATTTTGCGGCCCGTCCGACGGATTCTGCCGGATCATTCCGGCAGCAGCAGAGGACAACCCTTACTTTCCGGGCATGGTCGAAAGCCAACCCGGGGATGATCCAGCAGAATGTCGGCCAATTCGTCCACATACGCCATATTCCTTGGCGCATCAGCTGGAGTTCCATGGCTAGCTGGATCCATGGATGCCTTGGAATTCCTTGCTTCAGTGGGTGGGGTCACTCGCGTGGGTCTGCTGCGCGCCAACGGCTATACGCCCTCAGCCATCCACAAGCTTGCCTCCGCTGGGGCACACCAACCACGAAAAGGCGTGGGGGCCCTCCCGTCAGCGGATCCGGAATACCTCGCGGCAATACTCAATAACGGGCATGTCACGTGCGCAAGTGCAGCCCTACGTTACGGCCTGTGGATAAAGGACAAGCCCATGCGTCTGCATCTGGCTACGCGACACTGCCGGGGCAGGGGCTTCGTCCGGCATGGCGGCCTTCGCCTGTCTCCGGAGACTTCCGTCCCCTTGGCATCCGTCGAGGATACTGTGATCCACGCATTGGTCTGTTTATCCGAGGTGGATGCCATTTCGATTGCGCAATCGGCCATGCAGCAGTTCGGTATCGCGCTGGCCATGCTAGAAAGCGAAGTCTCCGCCAACTACTACGGAAACGCCAGAAGGCTTCTGGCCAAGGCCGACGGCCTGTCCGAATCCGTGCCCGAGATCAGCCCCCGTCTGCTGTTTGAGTCAGAAGGCCTGACATTCCGCCGGCAAGTCCAAATCCGCGGCGTGGGACGTGTGGACTTCCTGATTGGACGGCGGCTCATCGTTGAAGTCAACGGCTAAGCCTTCCACGGCTCCCGGGAGGCCTGGAGAAAGGACATGGCCCGACTGAACGCTGCACAGGCACGTGGCATTGACGTCCTGAGCTTCGCTCCCGAAAAGATTTGGAACAATCCGGAGCTGGTGATGGAGGAAATCCGTGCCGTCCTCGCCTTGGACGACGCCCGGCGGTGACGGGCAACGCCGGATTCCGCTGGAAGTCCGAACTCAGAACCGCCATCCGACGCGGTCAGTCCTGGAAGTACTCGATCTTGGCGCCGATGGTGTTGAGCCGCTCGGCCAGGTCCTCGTATCCGCGCTCAATCACGTAGATGTTCCGCAACTCGGACGTTCCGCGGGCCGCCAGCATCGCCAACAGCAGGCAAGCTGCGGGTCGGAGTGCCGGAGGGCATCCGACTTCCGCCCCACGCCACTTGGTGGGGCCATTGACGTAGATGCGGTGCGGATCGAGGAGTTGGACCTGGGCGCCGAGCTTGTTGAGCTCGGTCAAGTAGATCGCCCGGTTCTCGTAGACCCAGTCGTGGATCATGGTCTGGCCCTCGGCATTGCCGGCGATGACCGCGAAGAACGGCAAGTTGTCGATGTTTAGCCCCGGGAACGGCATCGGATGGATCTTGTCTTCCGGGGCGCGCAACCGTGATGGCTTGGTAGTGACATCCACCAGGCGAGTCCGTCCGTTGCGGGCAAAGTACTCCCCGGAGATGTCGAGCTGCTGGCCCATCTGCTCAAGCGTGGCCAGTTCGATCTCCATGAACTCGATGGGGACCCTGCAAATGGTGACTTCCGAGTTGGTCACGATGCCTGCGGTGATGAGGCTCATGGCCTCGATCGGGTCTTCGGACGGGAAGTACTCAATGTCGACGTCGATCGCCGGGCGGCCCGTGATCTTCAGGGTGGTTGTTCCGATGCCGTCGATCACCACGCCGAGCCCCTGCAGGTAGAAGCAGAGGTCCTGAACCATGTAGTTGGGGCTGGCATTGCGGATCACGGTAGTACCGCTGCGGTGTGCGGCGGCCATGATGGCGTTCTCCGTCACGGTGTCGCCGCGCTCCGTGAGGACAAAGGTGCGGTGCTCGCCGTCGGCCGGTGGAGCCTGCACGGAATAGAAGCCGGACTTGGCCTCCACCGAGAGCCCGAACTGCCGCAACGCCTGCATGTGCGGTTCCACGGTTCGAGTCCCGAGATCGCAACCGCCGGCGTAGGGCAGTTGATACGAGGCCGCCTCATCCAACAGGGGGCCCAGCAGCATGATGACGCTGCGGGTGCGGCGCGCCGCCTCCACGTCCATGGAGGCAAGGTCCAGGGTCTCCGGGCGGCGGATGCGAAGATCGTTGCCGTTCAGCCAGGTGCACTCGACACCAATTGAGGTCAAAACCTCGACGATCCGGTTGACTTCTTCGATCCTGGCAAGCCGACGCAAAGTGGTGGTGCCGCGGTTGATGAGGCTCGCGCAAAGCAATGCGACGCCGGCATTCTTGCTGCTGTTGACGTCCACCGAGCCGGAGAGCGTGCGTCCGCCCTCCACACGCAGGTGGGTCATCTGCCGTTTGCCGACTTTGACGATGGTTCGTCCGAAGATCGACTCAAGGCGCTCGATCATGCGGAGGCTGAGGTTCTGCTTGCCCTGTTCCATGCGGGCAATGGCGCTTTGGCTGGTGCCCAGTTCCGAAGCGAGCTGTCCTTGTGTCCAGCCCTTTTCGCCGCGGGCGTCGCGAAGAAGGAGACCTACATGTTCGGCAGTCGGTTGCGTCATAACCAATAAATATCACGGATGGTCTATCAATCGGAGGTTTCGTGACGCAACTCGCCGATTTTGTCGCAGAATAGTCGCCTCGTGCGATATTCACGGCGGTGGGGATCAGTTGGGCTGCTTCAGCCAGACGAAGTGCCATGTCCCTGCCCATTGCGCCGCGAGCACGGCCGTGGCTGCGATGAGCAGCCCGCCGGCCAGAACCCAGACGTCCAGGCGGCTGTAGGTCGATTCGCGCGCCCAGGTCCGCCGTCCACCGCCGAAGCCGCGCGCCTCCATGGTCACGGCCAAGCGGGACGCCCGTCGGATCGCCTGGACCAGTAGCCCGAAGCTTTGGCCGAGCATGGCCTTGAAGCGTTGCGGCGGGCTCCCGTGCGAGCCGACACCCCGCGCGCGCCGTGCCATGCCGATGGTCTGCCACTCCTCCGCCATGAGCCCCACGAGCCGCAGCGCCGCCAAGGTGCCCAGGACAAAACGGTGCGGCAGTTTCGCCTTCTGCGCCAGGGCATCGGCGAGGTCCGTCGGATCGGTGCAACTCATCAGGAGAATGGCCGGCAACGCTATTGCAAGGCCGCGCAGCATGAACCCGAGTCCCAGCTGAAGCGAGCCTTCGCTGATAGACCAGATCCCGACGTCGAGCAGTATCCTTCCGCTGTCCGCCGACAGGATCGCGGTGCTCCAGCCTCCAAGCGCGGCCGCGATAATCAAGGGCCAGCCGCGCTGCCACAGCAAGCGCACGGTGAGCCCCGCGAGGGGGAACAAGGCCAGTTCGCCGAGGAGCGCCGTCGAAGCTGACACCAGGTCGATGGACAGCGCCAACACCAGGGTGATCAGGAAGACCGACACGAACTTGGCCAGCGGATTCGCGCGTGTCAGGAGTGCATTGTTGCCTCGCAGGGTCAGGGTTTCCCTCATGCCGCACCCGCTTCCTGCCGGGCCCCGCCTTGGAACGCATGCTCGAGCCGCATCTCGGTGCCGCCCAGGACGGAGCTGAACTCCTGGTCATGGGTCACGGAAACCACGGAGGTGCCGGCGTCGAGCAGTTCGGACAGGAACGACGCAAGCTCGGCCCAAGTGTTAGCGTCCTGGCCGAAGGTGGGTTCGTCCAGCACCAGGACGCGGGGGTGTGCGGCGAGCACCGTGGCCACGGACAGCCGTCGCTTTTCGCCCCCGGAGAGCGTGTACGGATTGGCGTCCACGAGATGCCCCAGGCGCAGCCTCTCCAGCAATTCGTCCACGCGCTCCTCGCCATGGCCAAGGTGCTTGGGGCCGAACATGAGCTCGTCGAGCACGCGGCCGGTGACGAACTGGTGCTCGGGCTCTTGGAACACGGTCCCGATCCGCGAGATCAGCTGCTGGGCCTTCCACTTGAACGGGTCATTACCGGCGCCGTCGCTGAGCCCGACGGCGGCAGTCACCGTGCCGGACACCGGCGCCAACAAGCCCGCGAGGGTCAACGCGAAGGTCGATTTTCCGGCGCCGTTGGGACCGGTGATGGTCAGGGCCTGCCCGGCGAGCACTTCGGCGTCGAGTCCGGACTGCACAGGAAGGGGCGGGATGGTTTTGAACCCGCGGCGCCGTGGCCGTTCGCGGGACACCGCGAGCTCCTGCGTGGCGAGCAGCAGCTCTCCGGCCCCTGCTCCGGGGCCGGCCCCCGAGCCAGAGCCTGTTCCTGAACGTGGCCGGGTGGCCGGCACGTACCCGGGCACCCACACGCCCGCAGCAATGAGCATGTCCCTTGCTTGCACCAACACGGTGTCCGGATCGCCGTCCAGGAGCACCGCCGGCGTCGACCCTCCCGTGGAGGAGGAGCTGCCCGGCTGCAGCACCACGATTCGGTCCACGAGGTCTTTCCAGACGGAGACCCGGTGTTCCACCACCACCAAGGTAGCGCCGGTCTTGTCCAGGCAGCGGCCCACGGCATCGCGCACTTCCAAGACGCCGGCCGGGTCAAGGTTGGCGGTCGGCTCGTCCAGGAGGATCAAGCCGGGCCGCATCGCCAGGATGCCGGCCAGTGCAAGGCGTTGCTTCTGCCCACCCGAGAGGGCCGACGTCGGGTGGTCGAGCGCGAAGTTGCCGCTGGCACTGCCACCGGCACTACGCAGGAGCCCGACGTCGTCGAGCGCTTCATGGACGCGTTTCCAGATCTCTTCCCGTGGCACGCAAAGGTTCTCGGCGCCGAACGCTACGTCATCGCCCAGCCGGGAAAGCACCACCTGGGTTTCGGGGTCCTGTTGCATGAGTCCGGCACGGCCCCGCTGGGCCTTCGGCGAAACGCCGTCCACGAGCAGCGAGCCCGTCTCGTCGGCGTCGTCACCTTCCTCGCCCAACACGCCCGCCAGGGCATGCAGGAGCGTCGACTTGCCCGCGCCCGAGGGGCCGAGCAGGAGGACACGCTCCCCTGGACGGATGTCCAGGTCCAGGGCGTGGATGGCCTGCGTGGTGCGGCCAGCGTGCCGCCAGCCCCAGCCTTGCGCGGAAATGGCGGCGGGTCGCACCACAGCAGGGGTGCCGGAATCAGGACTGGGCATCAGGAAAAGACGGGCTCCGAGGCGGCCTTGCGGGACGCGAACGCGCTCAGGACACCAGTCTTGGCCAGGCCGCGGGTCGCGATCCAGGACAGGGCTCCGGCAATGACGGCACCGGAGATCGTGCAGAACACGATGTACGCGAGCTTGTCGACCGGTTCGTAGGCGATGTTCCAGCCCCACGGCAGGAAGGAGTCGTTCAAACCGCAGAACAGGCCCGCGCCGGCACCGGCCAGCAGGGACACCGGCAGGTTGAACTTCTTGTACATGAAGGCCAGGAAGATGAGTTCCGCGCCGAGACCCTGGAGCACGCCCGAGATCAGGACCGTGGTGCCGTACTGCGAACCCATGATGAGCTCGCTGGTGGCGGCCACCGTCTCGCAGAAAATTGCCGCACCGGGCTTGCGGACGATGAGCATGCCCAGGACTGCCGGGATCATCCAGCCGCCGGCGATCAGGCCGCTCAGCGGCGGGTAGCCGGCGGACATCGGCGTTGCAACCAGAGCCATCTGGTCCCATGCCCAGAAGATCACGCCACCGGCGATCGAGATCAGTGCCGCCACGACGATGTCCACGACGCGCCAGTTGTAACCAGGCTTGGTGAGGCCCGGCCTTGCAGAAATACCAGTCATTTTGTCCTCCTGAGGAACAGGAGGGGAAAGTGTTTCCGGTTGCCTGCGAGCGGTTTCCGCCGCCCCGGTCCGGACACTATGAGAACTCGACTCCCTTGCGCCGGTACTAGCCGGATCAGGTTCGAGGGTCTGCGGCTGTCCGCACTCTCAGCGCCCGTCATCCGTGCCGCATTGCTGCGAGCCCGACGGCGGCGCTCCCCTGTCGTTATCAATCCACCCTTTTGGGCGTGGTTCAGTTTACACCTTGGCGGGGTTGCGGGCGCTGTGCTGGCCTACGCGGAACGGTCACAAACATGTGGGACGACGGATTCTGCTGGATCACTCGCCGGCCGGGCGCGGGCAGGGTCCGGAATGGCGCGGGCGGGCGCAGAAGCTGGGAGAATGATCCAGCAGAATGTGACGCAGCGCGGGCAAAGGAGCGGTCTTGGCAGGCATTGGCGAAGCGAACAGCACTACGGTGGCCGAACCTAGGCTCGCCGCGAGCGTGATCCTGGTCCGCGAGGCCCCCGTACACACGGTTCAGTCAGACCCGGAGGTTCCGGCGGATGCCGGGCGCGGCCTGGAGGTGTTCGTGCAGCACCGCGTGACCACGATGGATTTCGCCGCGGGCATGGTCGTCTTCCCCGGGGGACGAGTGGACCAGACGGACAGCTCCGGCTGGGACTTCGAGGACGACGTCGTCGAGCGGCACGCCGACGCCTGGCGCCGGAGCAGCATCGGCGTCGAGCCCGCTTCGGCCCGGTTCAACGCCGGCCGGGTGCTGGCGGCTGCACAGCGCGAGGTGTTCGAAGAGGCCGGGCTGAAGCTCGACGCCGCCACCCTCCGCCCGTGGGCCAACTGGGTCACCCCGGCAGACCAGCCCAAGCGCTTCGACACATACTTCTACCTTGCCTGCCCGCTTTCCGGTGCCGAGCCAAGGCACCAAACCACGGAAGCGTCATCGTCCTTGTGGATGCCGGTCCGCGGGATCCTGGATGCCGAAGCCGCCGGAACCCTCAAGCTCATGCCGCCCACGTTGGCGCTGCTGGACGAGCTCCTCGCCCTCGGCACGGTGGAAGCGATACTGGCCGAGGACCGTGACATCGTGCCCGTCCGTCCAAAGCCTGGAGCCATGGATGAGTTCTTCCGGCTGAGGCGCCAATCCCCAACCGTTGCTCCGGAACTGCCCTGAAGTGGGGTTAGGCTGGGGACGGTCCTGTTTCCTCCCGCAAGGAGTCCCGGAATGAACCTCCTCATCAAGCTGCTCGGCACTGGCGTCAGCATCGGCGCAGGCTTTGTCGGCACCAAGCTCGTCAATGCGCTGTGGGAAAAGTCCACCGGCAAGAAGCCCCCCAAGGGTCACGACGACATGGAGGCAAGCCTGCGCTCGGCACTGACCTTCGCGCTGATTTCGGCGACCGTCAGCGCAGTCATCCAGGTTTTCGCCAGCCGCAGTACCCAGCGCGCCATCTCGCGTTTCTCGAAAACGCAGGACATCGTCTAGGCTGACGGCCCGCCGTCCCGGCCGTTCGCAGCTGAGCTCCCACCGTTCCCGGTGTGGGACATTCCCGGTTCCGTTTCCTGAGCTTTCTCCGCTGCCCGTTGACCGGCAGCCCGCAGCACCACGGCCTCGAGTTCGTCTATGCTCAGCAACTCGCGGTGGAGGTGCTTGGTCCGGTAGCCTGCGCGGCCCACCATGTGTGCGGATACAGGCACTGTCAGCAGCTGGAAGATCCAGGCCACCGCCAGGATCGGCCAAACCCACCATTCGCGCATCTGCAGCCCGATGGCTGCCAAGACAAGGAACAACCCCAGCACTTGCGGCTTGGTAGCCGCGTGCATGCGGCTCATGAGGTCCGGGAAACGCAGCAGGCCGATTGCCGCGCCCAATGACATGAGCGCACCAGCAATCAGCAACACTGCGGTGACGGCATCGATCACGCCGTCAACTCCGGTGGCATTAGGAGTCATTGACCTGTCCCCTTCGGTCGGCCACGAAACGGGCCACCGTCACCGAGCCAACGAACCCGATCAGCGTCAGTGCGACGAGCAGCACGAGGTTGTTGAGGTGCCTGTTGACGGCCATGTCGATGGCCAGCGCGGCGCCCAGTATTGCGAGCAGCACGTCCGAGGCGAGCACCCGGTCCAGCAGGGACGGCCCGACGGCGATCCGGTAGATCGCGCCTGCCGCCGCGAGGCTAAGAATCACCGCCGTGACGATCAGCACGATGTCTTTCATGAGCGAACTCCCCTCGTTGCAGGCCAGCCTTCGGCCTGGAGTGCGTCCATTTCCGCTCGGGTACCCATGATCCGGATCAGCGAGGCCTCCGTGTCCTGGACTTCCTTGCGGAGCTTGGCGGTGTCCACATCGTTGCGGACATTGAGCCCGTGGATATAGAGCGTGGACGTGGAGCGATCCACCTCCACCACCAAGGACCCCGGAATCAGCGAAATCACGTGGCCTGTGGCGGTCACCATGAGGTCGGAATGGCTACGCAGGGGAACCGCGACCACGGCATTGGTTACCGAAGGCCCCCGGAATACCGCCAGGTACATGACTTGGAAGCTCGCGGCCACCACTTTGGCTATGAACACGGCGGCGAAAGGAATGGCGCGCAGCACGTTGAAACGCCCGCTGAGCTCCACGGGAGGCAAGTAGAAGACCCTGGCTACCACCACTGCGATCAGCGCACCGAACACCAAGTTGCCCGGGCTGAAGTCCCGCCAAAGCGCACCCCAGACGACCACGAGCCAGACCAGCAGGGGCAACTCGGTGCGGAACGAAATCCGCTTGCGGCTCACTTGCCACCTCCCTGCACCGGCGCAGCGATCTCCGGAACCTTGGCGTTCCCGCCGAGCACGGAATGGATGTACGCCGTACGGTCCAGCATCTGTTCCGCGGAGTTCCCGGCCAATTGGAACAACGGACCCGCGAAAACGGTCAGCGCCACGCCGAAGACCACCAGCGCGGCCGTTGGCCCCACCATCGTCCGCGGAAGCAGGCCGACGGCTGCCGTGTCCTTGAGGACGGCGGCCGGGTACTCAGCGTCCTCGGGCTTCCGCCAGAATGCGCGGTTCCAGACGCGGGCAATCCCCAGCAAGGTCAACAGGCTGGTGACTACGCCGCCCACCACCAAGGTAATGGCCAGGGGTGTACCGAGGGCGATGCCTGCCTGCAGGAGTCCGAGCTTCCCCAGGAACCCTGAGAAGGGCGGGATTCCCGCGAGGTTCATAGCTGGAATGAAGAACAAGAGCGCGAGGAGCGGAGACAGCTTGGCGAGCCCACCCAGCCTGTCCATCGACGAGCTGCCACCTCGGCGCTCGATCAAGCCCGTCACCAGGAACAGGCTCGTTTGGACCGTGATGTGGTGGGCCACATAGAAGACCGCGGCAGCAAGCCCGGCAACGGAAGACATGGCCAGTCCGAACACCATGTAGCCGATATGACTGACCAGGGTGAAGGAGAGTAATCGTTTGATGTCACTCTGGGCTATGGCGCCGAGAATGCCCACCAGCATGGTGAGGAGCGCTACCACCATCAACGGGGTATTCAAGGTGTCGCCCGGGAAGAGCAGGGTCTCCGTGCGGACCATGGCGTACACGCCCACTTTGGTGAGGAGGCCGGCGAACACGGCAGTGACCGGTGCCGGTGCGGTCGGGTACGAGTCAGGCAGCCAGAAGGACAGTGGGAACACGGCAGCCTTGATGCCGAAGGCCACGAGCAGCATGACGTGGAGCAGGTTCCTGGTGCCCGGATCCAATTCGGCCAGCTTGATGGCGAGATCCGCCATCGTGATGGTCCCGGTGGCTCCGTAGATCATCGCAATAGCGATCAGGAACAGCACAGAAGACACGACGGAAACCACCACGTACGTGACCCCGGCCCGGATGCGCGGACCGGTGCCGCCCAGCGTCATGAGCACGTAGCTTGCCGTCAGCAGGATCTCGAAGCCCACGTACAGGTTGAAGAGGTCACCCGTGAGGAAAGCGTTCGAGACGCCGGCCACCAGGATCAGGTAAGTCGGGTGGAAGATCGACACCGGCGCCTCGCGGTCGCCGTCGGCCATGCCCTGGCCGGTGGCGTAGATGAGCACGGCGAGGCTGATGACGGAGGAAACCACCAACATGAGCGAGGAGAACTGGTCCACCACCATCACCACGCCAAACGGCGGCTGCCAGCCACCGAGGGTGACGGATGCTGTGCCCGTGGTCCATACCGAGGCAAGGAGCCAGCATTCCAGGAGCAAGGTCAGGGACAATAAACCGATGCTGACCGCGCGTTGGGCCCGCGGATTCCTGTTCAGGGCGAACGTCAGGGCGGCACCGAGGATGGGAAGTACGACGGCGAGCGGCGCCAGGCTGGCGATGTTCACTGGGGGCCCCCTTCCTTGGCTGCGTCGGTTACTGCCGTAACCGGGAATTCGGACGTTTCCTCAGGAACCACGGAGTCGTCTTCGGCGTCAAAGCTGGGTGTCTTCGCCACACGTCGGTCTTCGGCGTCGTCTTGGATGTCGTCTTGACGTGCCAACGCCCAGGTCCGGTAGATGATGCCGAGCATGAATGCCGTCACCGCGAAGGAAATCACGATCGACGTCAGGATCAAGGCTTGTGGCAAAGGATCGTTGTAGTCGCGAGGATCCGTCGATTTGTTGAACAGCGGGGCCAGCCCGGCATATCCGCCCGTGGCGAGGATCAACAGGTTGGTTGCGTTGGCCAGGAGCATGAGCCCCAGGAGAACGCGCGTCAGGCTGCGTTCCAGGATCAAGTAGATGCCACAGGCATAGAGCACTCCCATGACGATCAACAAGGTCAAGTTGACGCTCATGGGGTCCCCTTCCCTGGCGCAATAGTTGCGGTGGTTGCCGCAGTTGCGGTGGCGGTGGCGGCTTCGGACCGGGCTTCCCCGGAACCCTGAGCGTCTCCGCCGACGGTCTCTTCGAAGTGTTCGTCGATCTCGGCTCCCAAGCTGCGCAGCACGTCCAAGGCCAGCCCTACGACCACGAGGTACACGCCGATGTCGAAGACCGTCGAGGTCACGAACTTGACGTCACCGAACAGCGGTAGCCAGAACCCGATGATGGCACTTTGGAAAACTTGGCCGCCCAGCAGCAGCGGCACGAAGCCTGCCGCGGCCGCCGTTGCAAGACCGGTTCCCAGCAGCATGCCCGCGCTGATCGGTGCGGCTTCCCGCAACTCGAACCGTCCGCCGGCCAAGTAGCGGATGGTCAGGGCGAGCCCGGCAGTGAGTCCGCCGGCGAAGCCGCCCCCCGGAAGATTGTGTCCCGCCAGCAGGAGGTACACGGAGAAGACGATCATCGAGTGGAAAATCAGCCGCGTGACCACTTCGAAGATGATGGAACGCCGTTCCGGAGCAAGGGTTCGGCCGGCCACGAGCCAAGGGTCCGTCAGGGAGCCCGCGAACTTGCGGACGAGTGCCAGCGAGGCGTCGTCGCGCGAACTGCCCCCGGCCGTGGCGCGCCTTCCGACAGTGCCCTCGGGAATCGTGGCGGCCTTGTTGAGGCGCTCACCCCTGCCGCGGACAAAGATCAAGCTCGCGACGCCGGTAGCGGCGACTGCCAGCACCGAGATCTCACCGAAGGTGTCCCACGCCCGGATGTCCACCAGCGTCACGTTGACCACGTTGAGTCCGCCTCCGCCTTCATAGGCCAGCCGGGGGAACGAGAGCGACACGGGCTCGGCGATGCGTGCGCCCATCGCGTAGATCGCCACGAAGATCATGGTGACCGCGAACGCCACACCGATAATGACGCGAACCACCCGGTATTTGCCGCCGGTGCGGTCCCGGAGCTCCGGAGGCAGGCTGCGCATCGCCAGCACGAAGGCCACCAGGATGATGGTCTCCACCAGCATCTGCGTCAACGCGAGGTCCGGGGCTCCCTGCAACGCGAACATGAGCGCGATGCCATAGCCGGTGACGGACACCATGAGCACGGCGAGGAAACGCTTGTTGGCACGGACCGCGGCGAGCGCGCCAACAACAATTCCTGCCGCTGCGATGAGCTGAAGCGGAGAATTCGGATCGATCAAATAGAGACCGCCCGGGAGCGGCTTGTTAGCGACGATAAGCGCCGTGAGCGGAACGGCGAAAGCCACGGTGAGAATGACCGCCAGGTAGAAGTAGAGGGAACCGCGCTGCGTTCGCCCGGTGACCCACACGGCGACGTCGTCCAAGGCCCCGATGGTGCGCTGGTAGGCGCGGTCACCGTCCACCCAGTCCGGGACACGGCCCTGCGCCCTGGAGACCAGGTTGCGGGTATAGAACATCACGGCGCCGGCCGCGAACGTCACGGCAGTCAGTCCCAAGGCGGGAGTCAGCCCGTGCCATAGCGCAAGGTGGCTGGCGCTTGCTGCGTTTGATCCGGCAGCGCTTGTTCCGGCAGCGGGTTCCACAAATAGCGCGGCATACGGCTGGATCCATCCGTCAACGGGATCCGGCCACAGGCCGTACACGATGGTGAGGAAGCTCAAGATGGCAGGCGCCGCCAGGAACGATGGCTGGATGGCCTTGAACGGCGTCCGGTCCACGCCCGGCTTGGTGGCGAACGCGCCCCACATGAAGCGGGCGCTATAGGCGAACGTGAGGATGGACCCCAGGACCAAGCCGACCAGGAGGACCAGCCCCCATGGCTGGGAAGCAGGGCCAGTGCCGTAGTGGACGAACGCTTCGAACACGGATTCCTTGGCCACGAAACCTGCAAGCGGAGGTATTCCGGCCATGGACGCGGCGGCGATGCCTGCCACGATGGCGAGCGCCCTGGAGGACTTGTACACGCCCGAGAGTTTGCGGATATCGCGCGTGCCGGATTGGTGGTCGATGATGCCCACCACGAGGAATAGGGAAGCCTTGAAGAGCCCGTGGGCCAGGAGAAGCGCGAGTCCGGCCAGCGCGGCGTCGGGCCGGCCGCGGCCCACCACCATGGTGAGGAACCCGAGCTGGCTGACGGTTCCATAGGCGAGGATGAGCTTGATGTCAGTCTGCCGGAGCGCCCGGTAGCCGCCCACAAGCATCGTTGCCAGGCCGAGCCCGAGCACCAGCGGCAACCAGTAAGGGCTTTCGCTGAACCCGGGCGCCATGCGGGCGACGATGTAGATCCCGGCCTTCACCATGGCCGCTGCGTGCAGGTAGGCGCTCACCGGAGTGGGGGCGGCCATGGCACCCGGGAGCCAGAAGTGGAAAGGGACCAGCGCCGATTTGGTAATCGCCCCTACCAGGATGAGTACGACGGCGGCAGCAACCGCACCTTGTGCGGTTCCCGCGACGAGGGCGGCCGCTTGAGTCATGATCGCCGATATCCGGTATGTTCCGGCCACTTGGCCCAGAATGATGAGGCCGACGAGCATGGCCAGGCCGCCAGCGGTGGTGACCATGAGGGCCTGCAAAGCCGAGCGCCGTGCGGACAGTCGGGTTCGCGCATAGCCGATCAGCAGATAGGACAGGACGGTGGTGAGTTCCCAGAAGATGAACATCATCAGCAGGTCGTCGGCCGTCACCAGGCCGAACATCGCCCCGGCGAAGGCAAGAAGTTGCGCTCCGAACCCGCCTAGGTCGGCATCCTTGTTCTTGAAGTACCGGGCGCAATAGACCAGGACCAGCGCGCCGACCCCCAGGACCAGCAGGGACATCACCCACGCCAGGACGTCCATGCGGAAGGCGAATTCAAGCTTGAGGTTCGGAATCCACGGGAGGGTTTCTTCAATGAAGCCGCCGGCGGGGTCCCCGCCTTTTCCGGGATAGATCCGGTCATACTGCAGGAGCAGCCAGACAAAAGCGAGGGCGGGAACCGCCGCAAGGACATAAAAGGCATTCCGCTGAAGTTTCCGGAAGATCCAGGGCGCCACAGTTGCCGCTGCAAAGGTCACGGCAAGGACTGTGATCACTGGAATCTCCGCAAAGTCAGGAATGAATTGTCAAAAGTTGGAGCAGGCGGTCAAACGTTGGGTTCGGTGCAGGTAGTTTATCAACCATGAACATGGCAACTGCGCCTGAGGCCCGGCACCCGGCATCCGAGCTTGCATCAGGGCCCGCCCTGTCGAACAAGGGCCAGATCCTTGCGTGGGCATCCTGGGACTGGGGTTCCGCGGCATTCAATGCCGTCATGACCACCTTCGTGTTCACCGTCTACCTGACGTCCAAGGCGTTTGGCGGCGAAGACTCCGCGTCGGCGACGTTGGGTGCCGCGCTGGCGATTGCCGGCGTCGCAATTGCGCTCCTCGCGCCGGTCACCGGTCAACGCTCCGACTCGGGGGGCCGCCGGAAACTGTGGCTCGGAGTCAACACCGTGCTCGTGGCCGTCCTGACTGGCTCGTGCTTCTTTGTTTTCCCCAAGCCGGAGTTCCTGCTCCTGGGCGTCTCATTGATCGCGCTCGGCAATGTGTTTTTCGAGTTCGCGGGCGTCAATTACAACGCCATGCTGGCCCAGATTTCCACCCCGGTCAACATCGGCAAAGTGAGCGGCTTCGGCTGGGGAATGGGGTATCTGGGCGGAATTGTCGCGCTGCTCGTGGTGCTGCAGCTATTCGTCCAACCGTCCTTCGAGTGGTTCGGGGCCTCCACCCAGGACAGCCTGAATATCAGGCTCGTGGCTGTCTTCTCCGCACTCTGGTTCTTCATCTTCGCGCTACCGGTCCTTTTCGCGGTTCCGGAACTCTCCGTCAAGAAACCGGAATCCCGTCTCGGGTTCCTTGCCTCCTACGGTTTGCTGGTCCGCAGGATCAAGGCCATCTATCGAACCAGCCCGCACACCATCTACTTCCTGCTCGCGAGCGCCATCTTCCGCGACGGCCTGGCGGCGGTCTTCACCTTCGGCGGGGTCATTGCTGCCGGGACCTTTGGCTTCGAGCTCAAACAAGTCATCTTCTTCGCGATTTTCGGCAACGTGGTGGCCGCCGTCGGCGCCATGATCGGCGGATTCCTGGACGACAGGATCGGGCCCAAGGCCGTCATCGTCATCTCCCTTCTAGGACTGCTGGTAGCCGGCACCGCGATCCTGGTTCTCGGCAACGGCGACCACGTGTTCTTCGGAGCCCATTGGGCAGGCAGCACCACGTTCTGGGTGTTCGGGTTATTCCTCTGCCTCTTCGTGGGACCAGCGCAGGCTTCCTCCCGCGCCTACCTCGCGAGGCTGGCGCCGGACGGCGAATCCGGCGAGCTGTTCGGGCTCTACGCCACCACCGGCCGGGCCGTGAGCTTCCTGGCACCGGCGCTCTTCACCCTGTGCATCACCCTGGCGACCCCTCTTGTGGCCCCGGGCGCGGCCCAACGTTGGGGAATCCTGGGCATCATGGTGGTGCTCCTAGCCGGCCTGCTGGTGATCCTGCCCGTCAAGTCACCGAACAAGACGGAAATCGCCACCGTTCCGCTGAGCTGAGAGGTGGGGCCCGCGCCCGAAAAGGATTGGCGCACCAGGTCAACCGGGGGCCTAGGTCCTTAGCGGGTGCCTATGTCATCAGTGGGTGCCTTGATTCCACACAATCTGCGGAAAACCCTTGATCTTTGATTGTTAGTAGAGTTTACTAACTTGCATGGAAGCCCTTCGTGACCGTCAGCGCACCGACCGTCAGCGCACCGATCGAACCGGCACTGCAACCCTGCCTTCCGACGGGCGGGCCCACAACCTCTCCTTGGTGCGCCAGACGCTCCACTCGGCAGGGGCGATGAGCCGTGCGGAACTCTCCCGGACCCTGGGCCTGACCCGCGTCACGGTATCAGACCTCGTCTCGGACCTCCTGGAACGAGGCCACGTGGTGGAGCTGGGCCAATCGGATGAAGTCCGCCCTGGCAAGCCGGCCATCCTGGTGGACATCAACCGGCGGGGCCTCCAGGTGATCGGTATGGACTTGGCCGAAAATTCCGTGCTGCGCGCGGCCGTCCTCGACCTTGACGGCAATATTCTCGAACGGGTCGAACGCAGCATTGCTTCGGAAACCGGCCGCGACGTGGTCAACCAGGTCCTCGAACTCGCTTCGGAGGCCGTCGGCCGAGCCACCGCCACACTGCTCGGAATCGGCGTCGGAACCCCCGGTATCGTCAACGCGGACGGCGTTGTCACCACTGCCCCCAACTTCGAATGGAAGGATATCCCCCTTCGCGATCTCCTGCAGGAACACACTGGCCTGCCGACCCTCGTCTCCAACGACGCCGACGCCGCAGTCCACGCGGACCACACCTTCGGCGGCGGCAGT
This sequence comes from Arthrobacter sp. SE2, assembly GCF_058244265.1. NCBI lineage: Bacteria > Bacillati > Actinomycetota > Actinomycetes > Micrococcales > Micrococcaceae > Arthrobacter > Arthrobacter sp. SE2. Next base: position 75,825 of record NZ_JBZAYA010000015.1, read on the forward strand.
GACGACATGGTCCTCGTGAAAATCGGGCGCGGTGTCGGTTCAGGACTCATCGTGGGCGGCAGGCGTGCCCGCGGGGCCCACTCCGCGGCGGGCGAAATCGGCCACGTCACGGTCGGCACCGACGGCGGAACCTCGTGCAAGTGCGGCAAAACAGGCTGCCTCGAAACCTGGATGTCCGTCCCCAGCCTCGAACGGGCCCTGGCCGAAGCGGCAGGCAGCTCCGAACCGGAGGCCGCGGCCGACGTCGTACTCCGGGAGGCAGGCGAGCGGCTCGCCATCGCCCTCGCACCCGTGGTTGGCGCCCTCGATTTGGGCGAAGTGGTCCTCAGCGGACCCCGGGAGCTTTTGGAAGGCCCACTTCTCGACGCCGTCCAGCAGACGCTGCTGGAGCGGCTATTGCACCAGGACCCTTCACCGGTGTCCGTCCGTCTCGCGGCAGACGCACAGGACATTGTCCTGCGCGGAGCCGCCGTGATGGTCCTGTGGAACCAGCTTGGTGTGGCCTGAGTGCCGCGCCGCTGCCGTTTCCAGCCCTGACTAACCAGCCAAGCATCCCTTCGAAGGAGCCGGACATGGAGACAATTCAGTCCCCTGCTACTCAGTCCTTTGCCACCGGGCCCGCCCGCGCCCACCTCCGCCGCCTCGCGGCAGGCACCCTCATGCCCGGATTCACCGGCATCGCCGTCCCCGTCTGGATCCTTGAAGCCTACGACGCCGGGCTGGCGGCTGTGTGCCTCTACGGCACCAACGTGGCGTCTCCCGTCCAATTACGCGAGCTCTGCGCCGGACTCCGCGCGCATTCGCCGAACACGCTCATCGCCGTCGACGAAGAGGGTGGCGACGTCACAAGGCTGCACTACCTCACGGGATCAACGCAGCCCGGGAACGCGGTGCTCGGTCGTTTGGACGACGTCGAACTGACCGCTGCCAGCGCCAGCGCCATTGGCCACGAACTCGCAGGCCTGGGCATCAACTTGAACCTGGCCCCCGACGCAGACGTCAATTCCGCTCCGGACAATCCCGTGATCGGCGTGCGCAGCTTCGGGGCCGAACCGGATTTGGTGGCCAGGCATACCGCTGCCTGGATCCGTGGTCTCGAAGACGCCGGTGTGGCATCCTGCGCCAAACACTTCCCGGGCCACGGCGACACCGCCACGGACTCCCACCTGGCGCTTCCCCGGGTCACGGCCGACGCCGCCACTTTGGATGCACGCGAGCTTGTCCCGTTCCGCGCACTCGTCGCAGCTCGCGGAGCCACAGTCATGACCAGCCACATCCTGGTCGAAGCCCTGGACCCGGATCATCCCGCCACCTTCTCCTCGCGCATCCTGCAGGACATGCTGCGCCGTGACATGGGATTCGACGGCGTCATCATCACGGACGCCCTGGACATGGCCGGCGCGTCCGCCCAGACCGGTGTTCCGGAAGCAGCCGTCCGCGCACTGATCGCCGGGGCAGACCTGCTGTGCCTTGGTTCCGAAACAGGACCGGCCCTCTTCGAACAGACGCTCGACGCGATTACCGATGCCGTTGAAGAGGGACGCTTGCCCATGGAACGCCTCGCGGACGCTGTTGCACGCACGGCAGCACTTTCCTCGCGGTTCCCCGCTGCGGGTGCTGCGGAAATCCACGAGGCAGCCATCAGGGGCCAGCTCGGCCTGCCGGGCCAGCCGCAGCCTGCCGGCGTGCCTGCCGACCCGAAGGCGCTCGACGGGGAGCGCATCGCAGAGGCCTTCGAGGTCTCCGAAGCCGCCCAAAGGTGGCTGGCACGGGAGGAACCCGTGGCGATAGTGCAGGTTGAAACCGGATCCAATTTCGCGGTCGGCCGCATGCCGTGGGGGCCCGCTGCCACGACTTCGGCCGTGGTCCGCGAAGGCGAGGTGCCCGACGGCGCGCGGGTCGCCGTCGTCGGGCGCGGCTTGGATGCCGAGCACCCGCTCTGGACCGTTTTCGCCCGATTGAGGGCGGAAGGACACGCGGTGATCGCCGTTGAGTGCGGCTGGCCGCGCGGCGGGGCGGACATTGTCACCTATGGTGCGTCCCTCACGGTCTCCCAGGCCCTGACGGAGCTGCTGAACGGCAGCGCCAAGAGCTGAACTTGGCTAGCTAGCGCGCATCACCCATCGACAGAAAGTTGCCATGGAAGTCATTGTCACGCCCACTCCGGAATCGGCCGCTTCGGCCGCCGCCCACGCCGTCCTTTCAGGACTTCCTGCGGACAGGGGGGCAGTGCTGGGTCTGGCCACCGGTTCGTCGCCGCTGGGACTGTACGCGGAGCTCGCAGCGGCTGCGGCCACGGGCCGGGTGGATTTCTCGGCCGCCAAGGGATTCGCCTTGGACGAATATGTAGGCCTTGCGGCGGAGCACCCGCAGTCATACCGCCAGGTCCTGATTCGCGAGGTGTGCGATGTGATCGGACTTCCCTTGGCCGGGCTGAATGTCCCTGACGGTACCGGCACCACCCAGGCCGAGCTCGAAGCGGGAGCTGCTGCCTACGACGCGGCAATCGGTGCCGCCGGCGGCGTCGACGTGCAGATCCTGGGAATCGGCGCCAACGGCCATGTGGGCTTCAATGAGCCCGGATCCTCCCTGTCCTCCCGGACCCGTCTGAAGCGGTTGACGGCCCGCACGAGGCAGGACAACGCCCGGTTCTTCGACGACGACGGCGACGTCCCGACCCACTGCATCACCCAGGGATTGGGGACCGTGCTGGATGCGCGCCGGCTGGTGCTCATCGCCACCGGAGCCGCGAAAGCCGCCGCGGTCGCAGCCGCCGTCGAGGGACCGCTGACGGCGTCGTGCCCGGGTTCGATCCTGCAATGGCATGCCGACGCTGTCGTGGTCCTGGACGAGGCGGCAGCGGCCGGATTGGCGAACCGCGGATACTACGACGACGCCGCGCGCGGCCTGGCTTTGACCCCCTAGAAAGTCGCGGACCGCTTTGCGCGGCGGCTGCGAGTGGCATCATTCCGCCGCCCCTTCAAGAGGGCTAGGGTGGACTTATGAACGTGGATGAGACAGAACTTCCAGGCCTCGGGGTCCGCAAGGATTTCATCACGGCCTCGGGACGCCGGATCGGTGTTGTCGAGATGCGGGAGGGTGAGACCGAGCTTTTCGTCTCCACATGGGACGATCCCGATACCTGCCAGGCATCCATCCCGTTGACCGCAGACGAGGCCGCCGCACTGGGCAACCTGCTGGGCGGGCAGCACATCGCGATGCGTTTGGCCGAAGCCCACAAGGAAATCCCCGGCATTGTCACGCGGCAGTTCTCCATCACCGCGGACTCCCCTTTCAACAACCAGCCCATGGGCAAAGCCCAGATCCGCACCCGCAGTGGCGTCTCGATCGTGGCGATCATGCGCGAAGGCGAAGTGGTTCCCTCACCGGCTCCCGACGTCGTCCTTCACACGGGTGATTTGCTGGTGGCTGTCGGTACGCAGGAAGGTCTTGACTCTGCGGCTGCGATTCTGCGCAACGGCTGACGTCCATGGACCCCCTGGCCCTGACCCTCATTGAGCTGGGCGCAGTCGTTTTCTGTCTCGGCCTCTTGGCGCGCTTGGCCGGCAGGATCGGCATGTCCCCCATTCCGCTCTATCTGGTGGGGGGACTGGCGTTCGGGGCGGGTGGACTGATCAAGCTCGATGGCATGCACGAGTTCGCCCATCTTTCCGGCGAAATCGGCGTCATCCTGCTCCTGTTGATGCTCGGCTTGGAATATACGGCCGCGGAACTCGTCACCGGACTGCGCCGCTCCTGGCAAGCCGGTGTGCTGGACCTGGTGTTGAACTTCTTACCGGGCGCGGGCATCGCCGTGTGGCTCGGCTGGGGACTTGTGGGCGCGATCGTCATGGGCGGTGTCACCTATATTTCTTCCTCCGGCATCGCCGCGAAGGTGATCACGGACCTCGGCCGGATCGGTAACCGCGAAACGCCAGTGGTTCTGGCCATCTTGGTGTTCGAAGACCTCACCATGGCCATCTACCTCCCGATCCTGACGGCGATCCTCGCAGGCGTGGGCTTCCTAGGCGGGCTCCAGACGGTGGGCATTGCCTTGGCCGTCGTCACCCTCGTGCTGGTGGTGGCCCTGAAACACGGCCATCGGGTTTCCCAGGCCGTGCACAGCGAAAACTCCGAAGTCTTCCTGCTCAATCTCCTTGGGGCCGCACTTCTCGTGGCGGGCATCGCGTCCGCCCTCCAGGTCTCCGCGGCCGTCGGGGCGTTCATGCTGGGCATCGCCATTTCGGGGGCAACGGCCCACAACGCGACGCGGATCCTTGAACCGCTGCGGGACCTCTTCGCGGCGATCTTCTTCGTCGCCTTCGGTCTCAACACGGACCCGTCCAGCATCCCGCCAGTCCTGGGCTGGGCGCTGCTCCTTGCTCTCGCGACAGCCGTGACCAAGGTGCTGACCGGATTCTGGGCGGCAAAGCGGGCAGGGATCGCCATTCCCGGCCGTTTCCGCGCCGGGGCCGCCCTGATTGCCCGCGGCGAATTCTCCATAGTCATTGCGGGCCTGGCCGTGGCCTCGGGAGTCGTCCCGCGAGAACTTGCCGCCCTCGCCACCGCGTATGTGCTGCTCATGGCCATCACCGGACCGCTCGCGGCCCGTTTCGTGGAACCGACAGTCAAGGCCTTCCGCAAGTCGCCGCGCAAACCGAAGGCATCCGAGCCTATTGCGTCCTTCGAGGCGTGAGATCTCGGCCTTTTCGAGCCTTCAAAGAGGCGAGATCTCACCTCTCGCTCTGTAGGCCGCCCGGCACTATCCCTCCCCACTGTGGATAACCGGCTACGGGCGCCTACGCTGTGCCAAGAATTGGTGCATGCGCAGTCCTGGACCTCTTCCTGAAACCCTCAGGGGCCGCTCGTTCACGCTCTCCGAGCAACGCGCTGCCGGGGTTTCGGACAACCGGGCATGGAACAAGGATCTTCGCGTGGCCAGCCGTGGAGTCCGTGTTCATTGGAGCGCCGCCCAGGAGCTTTCCCACACAGCACGCCTACTGACACGCATCTCGCCCAGGACCGTGTGTTGCGGCCCGACGGCGGCGATCCTGTGGCGCTGTCCCCTCCCCTTGGATCTCGAACGCCAGCCGCTGGTGCATTTGCTCCGGTGGGACGGCGGGAACCGGCCAGTTCGCAAGGGGGTCGCCGGGCGCAGGGTAGCTTTGGGGGCCGCCGACCGCCGGACCATTGACGGCGTCCCTGTAACGAGTCCTGCCCGGACGTGGCTTGATTTGGCGGCGTTGCTGCCCCTGGACGATCTCGTGGCCGCGGCCGACCACTTCATCTGCAGTCAGTCCCGCAGTTTCGGCCACAACCGCTCCGCGCTTTGTACCCTTGAGGATTTGCGTTCGCAAGTTGAGGGAAACCCAGGCACCCGTGGACGCAGGAACGCCCGGCTTGCGCTGGAACTCGCGAGGGTTGGAGCCGACTCCGTGCCGGAAACCAAGCTCTGTCTTGCCATCGGCCGGCGAGGATTGCCGGAACCTGTATTGCGCTTTGTCGTCAGGGATTCAAGCGGCTGGGAGCTGGCATGGCCGGACTTGGCCTTCCCCCGGTACAAAGTTGCCGTCAATTACGACGGTAGCCATCACTTGACTGCTACGCAGAAGGAATCGGACATTCGCCGTGACGAATCCATCGCCGCGATCGGCTGGACCTCGGTGACCATTACGGCACGGCACGTGAAGGCGTGGGGGTTCGACGGCGTCGTACCGCGCGTGCGCGATGCCCTTTCCCGCGCCGGTTGGGTCAGCGAGACGTGAGATCTCGGCCTTTTCGTACCTTCAAAGAGGCGAGATCTCACCTCTCGGCAAGGGCTAAACAGCCGTCCGGTGGAAGTTCAGGTGGCTGCGGCTCGCAGTGGGGCCGCGCTGGCCTTGGTAACGGTTGCCGTAACCGCCGGAACCATAGGGATGCTCAGCGGCCGACGAGAGCCGGAAGAAGCACAACTGGCCGATCTTCATGCCAGGCCACAATTTGATGGGCAGCGTCGCAACGTTGGAGAGTTCCAGCGTCACATGGCCCGAGAACCCGGGATCGATGAAGCCCGCCGTGGAGTGCGTCAACAAGCCGAGGCGCCCCAGCGAAGACTTTCCTTCAAGTCGAGCGGCGACGTCGTCCGGCAGGCTCACAGTCTCGTATGTTGAACCGAGCACGAACTCGCCCGGGTGCAGGATGAAAGGCTCGTCGCCCTCGACCTCAACCAGGCGGGTCAGCTCAGGCTGCTCCTCCGAGGGGTCGATGTGTGCGTATTTGTGGTTGTCGAACAGCCGGAAGAAGCGGTCAATCCTCACATCCACCGAGGACGGCTGAACCATCGCGGGGTCGTAGGGCTCCAGGACGATACGTCGGGAGTCGATTTCGGCACGTATGTCGCGGTCAGAGATCAGCACAGGATCAAAAGTACCGTATGCATCGCGCAACCCCGTGGTGCCGGAGTGGCGCATGGGACTATAGTGCACCACATAGACTACCGTTACCGCTGTTGTGTTTGGGAACGGTGGCACGACGCGAATCTGGGGAAACATTGAGACGAATTGCGGTGCCCGTTGCCGTGCTGGTGGCCTGCCTTCTCACGGTGACGGCCCCTGCCTCTGGCCCGCTCGCCGTTCCGGATTCGCTCGCGGGAACTGCCGCCGCTGCCGCGCCTCCCACCTCAAACACCACCGCAGGCGCTGAAAGTACGACGACGGCGTCCGCACCGCCGTCGGGATCCAGCCTTCCGCAGGCCGCACCCGCGCCGGGGTCACCAACAGCCACTCCCGCACCACAAGCAGCCGCCCCTGCTGCAGCCGCGGCTGGCGCGGGCACCGCCTCAACCGTCCCGGCGGCGACCTCCCCTGCGCAGGGGATCCCCGTCATCGAGCCCGGCAACGGCACCTCACCCCAGGCAGTGGCCGGCCCGCCCCCGCTGCCCTCCATCCCGCCGGCATCCGGCCCGGACCCGCTCCCCGGAACCGGGGCGGGGGACGCCACACAGCCGGCCCCAGCCCCTACGAAGTCCTCCCCCGCAGCTGTGCCCCTGGTCTCGACGCAGGCATTGGTCAATGACGATAATTCCGCCCAGGTGCTGGCCGTGTTCAACGCCATCAATGCCTACAGGACGTCGCTTGGCTTGACTCCGGTGAAGTACAACCCCACGGTGTCCACTCTTTCCCAGGACTGGTCCAACAACATCGCCAGCCGCCAAGTGATTGAACACCGCAGCAACTTCTGGACCGACCCCAGGGCCTTGAACCCCAACAACGGGGCAGGCGAGATCATCGCGGTCCGCTGGGATCGGAATGCCGCCCAGCTTGTCGAATGGTGGAAAAGCTCACCCGCCCACGATGCGCTGCTGCGTGACCCCCGTTTCAACGTGATCGGCGTTGGTATCACGTTCACCGACGGCAACTACCTGACCACCCCCAATAGCTACACGATGTGGGGCGTGGTCAATCTCTTCGGCTATACGACGCTCCCTGCCGGCACAGTCAACAGCCCGGGCGCCGGCACAGCCCCTCCCCAGCTTCCGCCCCCGACAGTCTGCGACCCCATCGCGAAGCACCAGCCGCCCACGCTGGACCTCAGCGCCGCAGCCATCCGCAGCTCCGGTGACCTGGTCGCCGTCGACCCCTCCGGCAACTTGAGGGACTACCCGGCACTCGGCAACGGCACGTTCGGTCCCGCCCGGACGGTCGGATCCGGTTTCGCCGGGGCGAAAGAAGTGATGACCACCGATTGGGACCGCGACGGTGTGATCGACGTCTTGGTCCAAATGCTGGACGGCCGGCTTCTGCTCTACCCCGGAGCGGTGAGCGGAGGATTCAAAGCGCCGGTGACGTTAGGCGGATCGGGCTGGCAGTCGATGACCATGGCCGTGGGCATTTGGTGCGGCAACAACCGGCTCCCGCAAATCCTCGCCACTGATTCCAGCGGCGCGCTCTACCTGTACCGGAACCTGGGGCTCACCGCCCTGGTCGGACGGACCCAAGTGGGCTCGGGCGTCAGCGCGATCCGGCTGAGCATGGTGGACTACGACGCCGACGGCTTCCAGGACCTGCTGGCTCTGGAAGCAAACGGGAACCTGCGACTCTACCGCGGCTCCGGGCTCACCGCGCCGAGGGCAGAGGCACATCTAGTGGTCGGAACCGCCTGGACCGACTACTCCGGATTGCGCTCGCTCAAGGGTGTCACTGGCCTCAACACCGCCGGAATCGCGGGCCTGCTGAGCAATGGAACGATCGAGTATTGGGACCTGACCGGCGGACGCCTCACGACGCCGAGCACTCCGATAACCGGTTTGGGCGGACTCAAGCTGGCGCAGTAGCGCTCATGCCTCCGGGGTTTGCTCTTCGATGACCGACTTGAGCTGCTCCACCTGGACCACTTCATCTTCCATGGTCTTCTGGATCATGCTGTTCATGAGTTTCTGCAGGCCCTTGGGGTGGTACTCCAGGGCGAAGCGCAGGCGGGTATTGGGCCCCTCGGTGCTGAGGTAGTAGCCGCCTGTGGGCCGCGCAGGACCGGCGACGACGGCGAAACGCACTTCGGCGCCTGGCCTGGCTTCAGTGATTTGGAAGTCAGCCGCGATCGGCCGCCCGCCCGGGCCCGCCAAAGTCTGCTGGTAAACGGCGCCTTTTTCGCCGGCGTGTCCCGAACGGAGCGAAATGCTGCGGATACCGCTGCGCCACAGCGGATTGTTGAGTCCGTCCACCAGGAATTGATAGACAGTCATGGCATCGCGACCAATGAGTACTTCATGCTCTGCAAATGCCACGGAATCCTCTTTCGGCGTACGGCTCATGGACATAGCCGGGTTCCCCATGACGCAGCAGCTAACTGCTACAGAATAGTCAGGCGCGGCGCAGCGCAACACACCCACGTCGAGCCTTAACCGAATCTTTACGAGCTCCGTAGGGAATTTGATGAGACCGTGATACCGGTGAGTCTGTGTCTGGATCGGCGCGCCATCTGCGCTAAGCTGGGATCTGCTCCGGCTGGTTTGCGGAGTATTGCGGGCGTAGCTCAATGGTAGAGCGCTAGCTTCCCAAGCTCGATACGCGGGTTCGATTCCCGTCGCCCGCTCCAGTTTTGACCGGATACAAGGCGTCCCATCGCCTGGGTGTATCGTCAGAAGCTAGGAGCCATTTCGGCTCTGCTCTAAGGGAGCGATCATGGCTGACAAATCACCTCGCCAAGCTGCATCGAAAAAATCCGGCAAATCCATCAAAGAAAAGCGCGCGGATAAGCGGGCCTCAGAGTCCTCCGCAACCACGGTGGCCAAGCCGGCAACCGGCAACAAAAAGTGAGCGGCCATATAGGCGCCAAGACGCTCGGCATCCTGTCGTCCTCGCGGAAGCCGGACGAGCGCCGGCTGCCTGTCCATCCCCTGCACCTGGAGCGTATTGCTCCCGAACTCCGGCAGCACATCCGGCTCGAGCGCGGCTACGGCGAGCGCTTCGGCTTTTCGGACAGCCAACTTGAGCCGCTGGTCGCTGGCATGGCAAGCCGTGAAGAACTGATCGCGGATTCGGATGTCATTCTCCTGCCCAAACCGCAGCCGGAAGACCTTGCTGACCTCCGCGACGGTCAGGTTCTCTGGGGCTGGCCGCACTGCGTCCAGGACAGGGCCATCACCCAGTTGGCCATCGACAAGAAGCTGACGCTGATCGCGTTCGAGGCGATGAACCACTGGGCCAGCGACGGCGGCTTCGGGCTCCACGTTTTCCACAAGAACAACGAACTTGCAGGCTACTGTTCCGTCATCCACGCCCTTGCCCTGACGGGCTCGACGGGTGACTACGGGCGGCGGCTGAGCGCCGTCGTGATTGGCTTCGGAGCCACAGCGCGCGGCGCGGTCACCGCCCTGAACGCGCACGGCGTCCACGATGTCCAGGTGCTGACAAACCGCGGCGTTGCGGCGGTCGGTTCCCCCATCCACTCGGTGCGCATAGTGCAGTTCGACCACGACCAGAACGCCCCTTTCCTGAGCGAGGTCATTACCGATCGTGGCCGCCTGCCACTCGCGCCGTTCCTTGCCGCGAGCGACATCGTGGTCAACTGCACGCTTCAGGATCCCAACTCGCCGCTGACATACCTGCGGACCGAGGACCTTGACGCATTCCAGCCGGGCAGCTTGATTGTTGACGTCTCCTGCGACGAAGGCATGGGCTTCAGTTGGGCGCGGACCACGACGTTCGCCGAACCCATGTTCACGGTGGGCGACCACATCAACTACTACGCCGTGGACCACAGCCCGTCCTACTTGTGGAATTCGTCCAGCTGGGAGATCAGCGAAGCGCTCCTGCCGTTCCTTGGGACGGTCATTTCGGGCCCCGAGGCCTGGGACGCCAGCGAAACGATCTCCCGGGCCATCGAGATCCGGGACGGTGTCATCCGCAACCCGGACGTGCTGCAGTTCCAAGGGCGCACGGCGGACTATCCGCACCTTGCGGCGTAGCCGACTCGTAGCCTAAGAACGCGGTTGAGGCGGGCGCCTGTCGGGCGCCCGGCTCAACCGCGTTCAGGCGTTACTCCGCTATGCCGACTGCGGGACGATCCGCACCATCCGGCGTCGGTCCCTGACGTTCACTTTGAGCCGCAATTCAGACTTCCGGGCGAGCACGACGGCGACTGTCGCTGCCGCGAGCGCCGGCACCCCGCCTGACACCAAGAGAGCCGCGTGCGGGTTCAGGTGCTCGGCAAGCCAGCCCATCAGGGGTCCACCGATGGCTTGGCCGCCGATGAGCACCATGATGTAGAGGCTCATGACGCGACCGCGGATGCTCATGTTGGCGCTCACCTGGACCAGCTGGTTGGCGGCAGTCAGGAACATGAGGCACCAGAATCCGGAGAGAACCATGGCGGCGGAGAGCCACACCATGGACGGTGCCAACGCCGCCAGGCACAGCATCAAGCCGTACATCCCGGCGCACAGCACCACCGAGCGTAGGCGCAATTGGCGGCGGCGGGCCGAAGTGATTGCTCCGGCCAGCGCGCCAAGGGCAACCATGGCGTTGAGCAAGCCGTAGCCGCCGGCACCCGCATGGTAGATGTGGTCCGCGAAGGCGGCGAGGAGCACAGGCAGGCTCATCGCGAAGACCGCTACGAAGCCGGCCATGAGCCACGGCCAGTAGATGGTGGGCTTGCTGAGGGCGTAGCGCAGGCCTTCCTGCAGCATTCCCTTGCGTTTTGGCACGGGCGTGCTGACATAAAGTTCGTTCTTGCGCAGCATCAGGAGCATGGTCACGGTGGAGCAGCAGGCCACCGCGTTCGCCGCGAAAGCCCAGCCCGCGCCGACCGCGGTCAGCAACACGCCAGCCAGGGCGGGACCAATCAGGCCGCCCAGCTGGAACGTGGTGGAGTTGACGCTGATGGCGTTGCGCAGGTACTTCGGTCCCACGAGTTCGTTGACGAAGACCTGCCGGGCCGGCTGGTCGAGGACCGTCACAAGGCCCAGGACAAACGCGATCACGTAAACGTGCCACACCTCGATGTGGTGACTCAACGCCAACACGGCAAGGATGGCGGCCAGGGAGGCCGCCACGCTTTGGCACAGGATGAGGATGCGTCGCTTGGGGAAGCGGTCCGCCATCATGCCGCCCCAGGGGCCCAGGAACAGCGACGGCATGAACTGCAATGCCACGGTTATTCCGACGGCGGTGACGGATCCGGAGAGCTGGAGTACCAACCAGTCCTGGGCAATCCTCTGCATCCAAAGTGCGATGACAGCCACGAAGTGGCCCACGGCGAATATCCGGAAGTTGGGTACTTTGAGGGAAATGAAGGTATGCCGCCAGGGCAACCGTTCGCTGACGACGGCGATTGGCTGGGTGACCGTGTCCGGTTCGGCAGCGTGTGAAATTCGGCTGCTTGCGGCGAGTGAATCGATGATGGGTTGGCTGACGTTTGCCGCTGAGGGCGGTGGGGGTGCCAAAAGTAGTCCTTGGATAGACGTTTCGCTGGGATGCCTTTAACGCTAGGGTTGGCCGCGGTGATTATGGAAGTGAATTGGCCGTATAACTAGCATTGCGAAGTGCAATACACCGGCGTGAGCGGCGGTGAACGTAGCTATTCAAGGAGTCCCGTGTTCGAACCCGTGCAGCTGCGGTCCTTCCTGGCCGTGGCCGAGACTTTGAGTTTCACGAAGGCCGCCGAGCGCCTCGGCTTGGCGCAGCCCACGGTCAGCCAGCACGTGAGAAAGCTGGAGACGGCGGCCAAACGGGCGCTTGTAGCCCGCGACACCCGGGATGTCCGGCTCACGGACAATGGCGACGCCATGGCAGGCTTTGCCCGCAATATCCTCTCCGCGCACGATTCCGCGGCGAGGTACTTTTCCGGCTCCGCGATGCGCGGTCGCCTCCGGTTCGGAACCGCCGACGATCTCGCCATCACAGGTTTGCCTCGGATCCTGCGCGAGTTCCGGCAGCTGTATCCCCAGATCAACCTGGAGCTCACGGTCAGCCAGAGTGACCAGCTCTACAAACGCGTCAATGCGGGGCAGTTGGATCTCGTATTCGTGAAGTGGGTGGGCGAGGCGAAGGACGGCACGGTCGTCCGGCACGACAAGTTTGCCTGGGTGGGCGTCGAACAGACGGCGCTGGACCCCGCCAGCCCCGTGCCGCTGATCTGCTATCCGGCCCCGAGCGTCAGCCGGAAACTTGCCATCGACGCGCTGGAGGCCATGGGCCGGACGTGGCGGGTCACCTGCTCGACCAAGCAGATCGCGGGCGTCTTGGCAGCGGTGCGCGCAGGCATCGGCGTCGCAGTCATGCCGTCGTCGCTGGTTCCCGAGGACCTCACGGTGATCACCAAACGCTTCGACCTCCCGCCCGTGGGTGACGTCGACTTCACCTTGATCCGCAACCCTTTGGCGAACGCCGAGGTAGTGGATGCGCTGACACAGGCGATCATCGGCAGAACGCTCAACAAGCAGGCGTAGCCAGCGACTGTGCGGCGAGGAGGACGGTCCCGACAATCGTCTTCCGGCGCCGCTCCGCCCTGCTTGACCCCTTGCTGCCGGCCATGAGGCCATCCAGCTCGGGCAGTACCGGCCAGGCGTCACACAACGCAATGATGGTGAGCATCAGATCGGCCGCATCTTCCCTGGACGTCCCCGGCATGGCTCGGATGACGCCGTCAACTTTGTTTCTGCAGTTCGCGGCCCGGTCCGGACGGTTGACCACATATTCGCCCCGCTCCAAACCCTCCCAAAACAGCAGCCTCGGAAGGGTGGCATCTTGGTGGTGATGGTCGAACAGGCGTCCGGCGTAATCGGCCAAGGCTTCGGGACCAGCGCCCTCGATGCGGACTTCGTCCACCACCTTGCTGAGCTGGGACGCGATCACGGCGTCGAAGAGAAGATCTTTCTTGCCGAAGTACTGATAGATGCGTTCCTTGTTGACTCCGGCCGTAGCAGCGATGCGGTCCACCCTGGCGCCGGCGAGTCCGAATTGGCAAAACTCGGCAGTCGCCGCCTCAAGGAGGAGTCGCTTGGTCCGCTCGGTATCCCATGCCATGTGTTCACCTTAACAGATTCCAACCAAGTAGTTGCAGTTTTTGATGGTGGGGTCTAGTCTGAACTCACGCCGAAAGCAACCAATTAGTTGGAGAATGTCATGAGCACCCAAATCCCCGTTTCCGCACACGCGGATAGCGCCGCGGTTGCGCCGGTTCCCGCGCCCGCTCCGCACTCTGCGCACCCTGTGCACCTGCCTTCCATACACATGCCTTCTGTGCACATACCTTCCGTGCACGTGCGTGCAGTGATCACGTGGCTGGCCATCTTCCCCCTCGTCGCGATCGGCATGACGGTCCTCGCTCCGCTCACGGAGTCCTGGCACCCCGCGCTGCGCGCCCTCGTCCTGACCCTCGTTGTGGTTCCTACCGCCGTCTACGTGGTTGTCCCGAAACTGCTCGCTGCCTACGGCTCGCTGAAGAGGTGGCAGGCAGGAAAGGACACGGCCAAGGCCTAGCCTGTGTCAGGTATCACCAGGCGATCGAGCGGCCACGCGCTAAACTTGTCACGTTATGAACCGCACAATGTTTAAGTCCAAGATCCACCGTGCCACGGTGACCCATGCCGATCTGCACTATGTAGGTTCAGTGACGGTCGACCTGGATCTGCTGGATGCCGCGGATATTCTCCCCGGCGAGCTCGTCTCCATTGTTGACGTGACCAATGGCGCGCGCCTGGAAACTTACACCATTGCCGGCGAACGCGGCTCCGGCGTCATTGGCATCAACGGTGCCGCAGCGCACCTCGTGCACGTGGGTGACGTCGTCATCCTCATCACCTATGCCGAGATGACCACCGAAGAGGCCAAGGCCTACCAGCCCAAGGTTGTCCATGTGGACAGGGCCAACAAAATCGTCCAGCTCGGCAGTGATCCCGCTGAAGGCATTACTCCGGGCATCATGCGCCCGCCTCATGCCCTCAACAACGCACAGCTGAACTAGACTCCCAGTCCCCCACGGACACCCCTTCTTCGCGGTCCACATGGCGGAACATGCCGCCGTCGGGCCTTACAGCCGAATAAAGCTGATTTAGGCTGGGACTGTGAACCCACGCCGCCCCGCGCCCATCCCCCTCCGGATGCCGTAGTGCTGGGCGTCCTTTCCGGGTTCTTCGTGGTGTGGGCCATCATTCTGGTGGGCATGTTCGTCGGCAAACGCGGGATCCTGGGGGACAATGCGCGTTCGGTCCTCAGCGGCCTGACCTTCTTCGTCGCGAGCCCTGCGCTCCTCTTTGAAACCCTGGGCAAGGCCCGTCTCCACGACATCTTTGCCGCCCCGCTCCTTGTCACGGCGGTGGGCGCCGTCGCCACAGGCAGTTTGTTCTTCGTCATCGTGAAGTTCTGGCTCAAACGGTCCCTGCCCGAATCGCTCATGTCATCCATGAGCGCTTCCTTGGCCAACTCAGCGAACCTCGGCATCCCCATCGCCGTGTTCGTCCTGGGCGACGCAAGCTATGTGGCTCCACTGCTGATCTTCCAGCTCGCATTCTTCACTCCCATGTACCTGATGGCGCTCGACGCGAGCACCAGCGCCCACCGCACCACTCCTCTGCGCTTCGTCCTGATGATCGTGCGGAATCCGATGATCGTGGGATCGGCCCTCGGATTGGTGGTGGCTGGAACGGGCTGGCAAGTGCCCTCGCTCATCATGGACCCGATCCACTTGATCGGAGGTGCCGCCATTCCCGCGATGCTGATGGCGTTCGGGATGAGTCTGAATGGCTCCCGTCCCCTGCAAAAGGACACAGGTCGCCGGACGGACGCGCTCCTGGCCAGCGGCTTCAAGCTGTTTGTCCACCCCACAATGGCGTACCTGTTCGCCCGCTTCGCCCTTGGCTTGGAGGCGCATGCCTTGTTCGCCGTGGTGGTCACGGCGGCCCTGCCCACTGCGCAGAACGTATTCGTGGCCGCGAGCCGCTACAACACGGGAATCACCGTGGCCAAGGACACGGTCCTGATTACCACGGTGGTGGCCGTCCCGGCAATGATCGCCGTGGCCCTGCTGCTCACTTAGCCCAACTAGTGGTGTGTCTCCAAAATAGTTGATGCTTTGAGTGTTAACCTTG
>NZ_JBZAYA010000016.1:0-88695 GCF_058244265.1 Arthrobacter sp. SE2
GGGCGGGTGCGCCACCCTCCCCCCCGCTTTGGGGGCCTGGTTCAAACACCCCCACACCGCTTGCCCCCCCTCCCCGGCCTGCGGCCCCCCCCCCCGCGCCGGCCCCCCCCCCCCCCCGCCGCCCCCGCCCACCCCGCTCTGCGCCGGTTGGGTGGTCGGCCCCCCCCCCCAACACCCCCCACAACTGCAAGTCAGTTGGGTTCGCCCCAGCAGATCAGAGCCGCGTTGCTCAGCTTGCGCGGGAAGACTGCGCGCTCCCGCCATGGCCCGACGCCGCCCGACGTTCCGCCAGCCTGATCTCCAGTACGGAGTCCATGGCCTGCTGGACGCGGTCGGCTGCACCCGCGGCGGTGAAATCGCGTTGGGCTTCTTCGAGATGGACCAGTGCGTCCGTGTTTTCACCGGCCGCTTTGAGTGCCTTGCCAAGGAGGAAAGCGACTTCGCCTGCAGTGTGCCGGGCGAGTACATCGCGGTCCGCGTGGATTTCGCGCAGCTTGGTGATGGCGGCCGGGATGTCGCCCGTCAAGTACAGCCAGCGGGCGCGGATAAAGGCAACTTCGAGCTGATCCGTCTTGTTTCCGCCCACAATCGACAGAGCGAGTTCAGCGCGTTCGATAGCTGAGAGCGTCTCCGGCTCTACGATTCCCGAGGACAGCCGGACGGCCGCCGATGCCTTGTTGAAACGGGCCCACAGCTCAATGTCATTGGCGGGGGAGAGCAGCTTTGCGGCGCGCTCGTGATGCTTGATGCCTTCAACATAGTCGTGGCGCATGAAGGCCACGTTTCCCACCACCCAGGCCACTTCGCCTGCAAGCTGTGACATCGAATGGTCGTCCATCTGGTTGTTCATGGCCTGGCAATATGTCCAGGCTTCGTCCAACCTGCCACTCTCGGCCAATGCACCGATCAAGGCGCGGTGCGCCCCGATGATCAACGTTGAGCCTTTCGGCAGCTGCTCAGATAGCCTTACGGCTTGCTTGGCATGCTCGACGGCGGTGGCCAGCTGCCCTTGTCCGTGGCAGACGGCGGCAAGCATCTGCCGGGCACGGACTCCGAGGCCTGCGGATTCGGTAGCCATGGGATGTTCCAGGAGATGCTGGATGATCTGCTGGCATTCCTTCAACTGCCCCTGCTTCATGAGGCATTCGGCCTGCATGTAGGTCATGTTCCACCAGGCGCTGGTGTTCTTTGCCTCGAGCGCGATTTGGGCGGCGGTTGATGCGTGGCTTGCGGCAAGCGGGTAGTCCCTGAGGTCCCAAGCTTGCCTGGCGTACAGCCCCGCGAGCACGTATTCGGCGTCACTGACGGATACGGGCTGGCTCCAGGCTTCCAAGGCTTTTGGTGCCAGCTCCAGACGGCGGGCGAGTTCTTCAATGACTTCGGCCGTGGGCTCCCGCCGGCCGGTTTCAAGAAGCGAAATATAGCTGGGCGAGTAAAGGTCCCTGCCCAATTCAGCCTGGGTCAGCCCACGTTCGAGCCGTTCGGCACGGAGCTTTTCTCCGAATCCGTTCCCCACAGGTTCCTCCTAGAGGCTTGTCTTTGCGCTGTCTTTACGCCTAAAGCTTGACAGTCGCTGTGGAAAACATTTTACAATGAATGTCAACAGGGACCGCTAAATTTCCGTAACGAATCCGACTCGCATTGAGGAAAAATTATGTTGAAGAAGATTGCTGCAGCAGTGGCCTTGGCCGGCGCTCTTGCATTCTCCGCCGCGGCGCCAGCCGTGGTTTCGGCAGCCCCTGTGGCAGACACCGTCAGTACGGTGCTCAGCATTGGTAACTGGCCAGATCCGATGAGGATCTCGCAGGCTATCGGCAACTGGCCAGATCCGATGGGCGTGGTTTCGCAGGCTATCGGTAACTGGCCTGATCCGATGAGGGTCTCGCAGGCTATCGGCAACTGGCCCGATCCCGTGTAGCTCGACGGCGACTCCCGGAGATCCCGGCAGGCGCTGGATAATTCAAATGAAGTGAAGAAATCCCCGGTAGTCTGAAATCGACACACCGGGGATTTCTTTTGCGCCAAGTTCGGCGTGGACCGTGATATACCCCGGGTCATTGTGCCGGGGTTGTTAACAACACTTGTCTCTAAACCTTGGGCGGGTGAGGAAAACCGGTCAGGGGAATGTTTTTTCCGGTTTTCCAGGGCTCCCGAAAAGCTCGTTAAATAAAGTAGAAGACCTTCCGAGTGGAAGGTCTTCTACCAATTGGTCGGGATGACAGGATTTGAACCTGCGACCTCTTCGTCCCGAACGAAGCGCGCTACCAAGCTGCGCTACATCCCGATCCGCTGCGAAAGCAACTGTTCAAGAATAGCCGATCCCTCCCCGGATGCGAAATCGAAGGAAGCCGCCCCCGGGAACAACAACCTCAGACCAGCGAGTCCTTCCAGGCGCCGTGTAAGCGGGCGAAGCGTCCTCCTCGGCCGATGAGTTCGGCAGGCGTGCCGTCTTCGACGATGCGCCCCTCGTGCACCACCAGCACCCGGTCTGCGGTCTCCACAGTAGAGAGCCGGTGGGCGATGATGATGGCGGTCCGCTCGGAGTCCGTTCCGGACAGCAGCCTGCCGAGGCCGGCCTGCACCAGCCGTTCGGAGGGGATATCAAGCGAAGATGTCGCTTCGTCCAGGATGAGTACTGCCGGGGCCGCGATGAATGCCCGGGCAAAGCCGATCAGCTGCCGTTGCCCGGCGGAGACGCGGCCGCCGCGCTTGTTGACGTCGGTGTCGTAGCCGTCGGGCAAGGCGGAGATGAAGTCGTGCGCACCAACGGCCTTCGCGGCGGCTTCGATCTCCGCACGCGTGGCCTCGGGCCGCCCTAAGGCGATGTTGTCCGCTACGGAGCCGCTGAAGAGGAAGGCTTCCTGGGTGACCATCACGACGGCGCGGCGCAGGTCCGCCGTCGAGAGCTCCCGGAGGTCGACGCCGTCGAGGGTCAATGAGCCTTCGGTGACGTCGTAGAAGCGGGCGATCAGCTTGGCGAAGGTCGATTTGCCGGCACCGGTCTGTCCGACGAGCGCTATGGTCTGTCCGGCGGGAATGTGGAGGTCCAGCTTGGGGACCACTACCTTGCCGTTCCCGTAGCCGAACTCGACGCCACGGAAGTCGATTTCTCCGCGGGCATGGGGCAAGGGCACAGGGTTCTTGGGCGGCCGGACCGTCGGGACTTCTTCGAGCAGGCCGGACACCTTCTCGAGCGCGGCCTGGGCGCTCTGGAAGGAGTTGTAGAACATGGCCATCTGGTCCACGGGCTGGAAGAAGCGCTTCGTTGAAAGGATCAGTGCCAGGAGTACACCCACCGCCAGGTCTCCGGAGAGCACCCGGAAGCCGCCGAAGAGCAGGACCACTGCCACGCACACGTTGCCGATGAGGACCAGGCCCGGTTGGAAGACACCGTTGAGGTTGATGGAGCGGACCGTGACTTTGCGATAGTCCTCGGAGAGTTCGGCATACCGCTGCGCGTTCTCCGGCTCCTTGCGGAATGCCTTGATGGCCCGGATGCCGGTCATGGTTTCCACGAAGTGGACAATCAGCCTCGCGGATACCACCCGCGATTCGCGGAAGGCAATCTGAGAGTGCTTCTGGTACCAGCGGGCCAGGAAGTACGCGGGCACGCCGGTGGCCAGCATGAGTAGCCCGCTGCGCCAGTCGAGGGCAAATACCGTAAATGCCGTGAAAAGCATGAACAGGATCCCGGATGCCAGCGAGCTGACACCCGAATCGAGGAGCTCGCGAAGCGCCTCAAGGTCCGAAGTCTGGCGCGCGATGATCCGGCCCGAGGTGTACTTCTCGTGGAACTCCAAACTAAGCCGTTGGGTGTGCCGGAACACCCGCAGCCGCAGGTCCAGAAGCATGGATTGGCTCAGCTTCGCCGTGGAAGTGACGTAGAGGGCCGTCAAAATCGCCGTGGCGACTGCCGCCGTCAGATAGAGGACGCCGGCCTGGATCACTGGCATGTTGTTCCCGGCAAGCAGCGAGGGCAGTGCGTGGTCGATGCCGAAAGCGATGATCGCCGGTCCGGCTACCCGGGTGGCCTGCGAGAGCACCACCATTACCAGCGTCAGCCAGAACCGCAACCGCACCGGCCGGATGAGTGACCCCAGCAAGGCGACCGACCGCCGTCGTACTGCTTTGCTGTCGCTGCGGCTGAGGTGGGCGTTGTCTTCATTGGCGGTTCCGAAGGTGCTCATCGGCGGCCCTCCCCGGCTTGGTCCATGTGCTGTTCCGAATCCAGCTCGTGTTCCAGCTCGTCGAGTTCGAGGTCGAGGTCCTTCGGACCGGAGTCGAGGCTTGCGATCACGTAGCGGTAGTGGGCGTTGTTGGCCAACAGTTCCGTATGGGTCCCGACGGCGGTGATGGTTCCGTTTTCGAGCAGCGCCACCCGGTCGGCCAGGGCAACGGTCGAGGGCCTGTGCGCGACGATGAGCGTGGTGGTGTCCCGGAGGACTTCGCGGAGCCCGGCTTCGACGAGTTCCTCCGTGTTCACGTCCAGGGCCGATAGCGGATCATCCAACACGAGCACCTTGGGCTTGGCTGCGATGGCCCGGGCGAGCGCGATCCGCTGCCGCTGGCCGCCGGAAAGACTCAGCCCTTCCTCTCCGATGAGGGTCCCGACGCCGTCGGGCAGCGAATACGCGAAGTGCGCCTGCGCGACGTCGAGCGCTTCCTCGAGGGCTTCCTCGGACGTGTCGGGCGCGCCGAGCAGCACGTTGTCCCGGACCGAGCTGGAAAAGAGGGTGGTGTCCTCGAAGGCGACCGCTACGACGGTCCTCAGCTGCTCGACGCTGAAGTCGCGGACATCCACGCCGTCGATGGTTACGGATCCTTCGGTCACGTCGTAGAGCCGGGGGACCAGCTGGAGCAAGGCGCTCTTTCCGCTGCCGGTAATGCCCACCAGGGCCATGGTTTCGCCGGGCCTGATGTCCAGGGTGATGTCGTTCAGGAGCCGGGCGCCGTCGTCGAAACCGAAGGCGGCGCCCTTGAAGCTCAAAGCCCCGCGCAGTTCCTTGGGTGTTCTGGGGTTCGCCGGACTGGTGATGGTGTTGGGCGTGTCCATGACCTCGAAGTGGCGGTCGAGCGCGGTCTTGGCGGTCAATGCCATGGCCAGGAGGGTCCCCGAGAATTCCACCGGTGCTGCCACAACAGCCGCGGTGCCGAAGAACGCAACCAGGGAACCAATGCTGAGTTGGCCCGTGGAGACGAGCAGGACGCCCGCCACGAGCCCGACGCCGAGCGCCAGCTCGGGCAGCAGCGTCACAACGAGAGTGAAGGTGGCTTGGTGCTTGGCCTTGGCGATCTCGGTCTGCCTCAGCTCCTCTGCCTGCTCGTTGAAGTTCTCCAGCGCTTCGCGGCTGCGACCGAAGGCCTTGAGCACGCGGATGCCGTGAACGGACTCCTCCACCGTGGTGGCGAGATCGCCGGCCTGGTCCTGGCTCAGCCGGGTCACGAGGCTGAAGCGGCGGCGGAAACGGAAGGAATAGATCATGATGGGCACCGCGGCGGCCAGGAAGATCAACGCTAGCTGCCAGCTCATCGCGAACATCACCGCCACGCCGATCACCACGGTCAAGGTGGTCACCACCAGCATGATCGCGCCGAAGGCCATCCAACGCCGCAGGAAGTTCAAGTCCGTCATCGCGCGGGACAAGAGCTGTCCTGAACCCCAACGGTCATGGAAGGAAACAGTGAGGTCCTGCAGATGCCCGTAGAGGGACACCCGCATCCTCGATTCCACGGTGGTCGCGGGATTGATGACGAACTGGCGCCGCAGCGCCACAAGCCCGGCTTCCGCGATGCCGAGTGCCAGAACCACTACGGCTGCAGTCCAGACAGCGTTGGTAGGGCCGCCAGGGTGGAGGGAGCCGTTGATCAAAACCCGCAGCACCTGCGGGATGGCAAGCGCCATAATGCTGGCCAGCAGAGCGCTGACCAGCCCCATGAAAAGCCGGGGGAGGATCGGTTTAACGTGCGGATAGAGACGTTTGACGGAGGTGAAGAATGAAGTCTGTTTGGC
Source organism: Arthrobacter sp. SE2 (assembly GCF_058244265.1). NCBI lineage: Bacteria > Bacillati > Actinomycetota > Actinomycetes > Micrococcales > Micrococcaceae > Arthrobacter > Arthrobacter sp. SE2. Next base: position 6,011 of record NZ_JBZAYA010000016.1, read on the forward strand.
CATGCCCGCTTCTCAACAGCTTTGTCCCCGGCGTTCCGCGCCTGTCCGGCGCGATGCACGGAGGTAGTTTCCTATAGCAACTACCCTATGCCATCGTGTAACAGGATTCACAGCACCATTGCGTTCCGTGATACGAGGTATTCGGAACCGCCCCTCGCCAGGACATGCTCGGCTCTTGGCGTGGCCGGAGGGGCATGCTCGGCCGTGGGGCTGGCTATTGGCGTGCCGTCAGTGTCAGCAGCACGGCTTCCGGCTTGCAGGCGATCCGGACCGGGGCGAAGCGTGAGGTGCCGATGCCGCCCGAGACGTTGACCGGCGTCGTGCGTCCGTTGTTCTCCCAGTCATGCAGGCCTTTGGCGCGCCAGGTGGGGAGATCGCAATTGGCAACCAAAGCACCGTAACCGGGGATGCAGATCTGGCCGCCGTGGGTGTGTCCGGCGAGGATGAGGTCTGCGGAGTCGTTCGTGAAATGGTCCAGGACCCGTTGGTAGGGGGCGTGGATGACGGCTACGCGCAGGTGTGGGCGGGAGTCCTGTCCGACGGTGCCGCGCGGCCAGCCGGTGTAGCGTTCCCGATTCAGATGGGGATCGTCCACTCCGGAGAAATCGAAACGGATTCCGTTGAGGGGCAGGGACTGGTGCCTGTTGGTGAGGTCGATCCAGCCCGACATCCCGAATCCCGAACGAAGGCGCGGCCAATCGAGCTCGACCGGATTGTTCTTGACGCGCGACGGGCCGAGGAAATACGTGGCCGGGTTCTTGAACCGGGGGGCGTAATAGTCGTTGGAGCCCGGGACGAAGACGCCCGGGAACTTCAACAAGGGCCGCAATGCATCCAACAGCGGAACGACGGCGTGGGGGTGGCTGAGATTGTCACCTGTGTTCACCACGAGGTCAGGTTCAAGCGCCGCGAGCGAACGCAGCCATTCGGCCTTTTTGCGTTGGCTTGGTACGAAATGAATGTCGCTTATGTGCAGCACCCGGAGGGGATCCGAGCCTTCGGGCAGGATGGGAACGGTCTCCTCCCGGAGCACGAACTGGTTCTTTTCCCAGAGGCCATAAGCGAGGCCGGCAACGCCTGCAGTTGCGCCCGCACCTGCAGCTACGGCAAAGCCGCGTCCGATGCTTCGGACGCGGCTTGCCAGCGATTCCATGGCGGGCTTGGAGCCGTTAGCCATTCTTGTTTCCGTTGCCATTTCCATTGCCGCTCGGCTGAGTGGTCGGTTGAGTGTTCGGAGCTGTGTTGCCCGGAGTGTTATTGCTCGGCGTCGACGGCTTGTACCCTGGCGGATCGAGCAGATTCGACGGCGGTGCCGGGAACGGGTTGGTTCCATAAGCAGGAGCAACCTGGGACATGTAGTTGGAGAACTGCGGACCGGCGATCATGTAACCGTCGATGCTGGGATAGAACTTCCCGTTCACGGTGATATTACGGCCGAAGCGGGTTTGGCCACCCAGCGGATCGCCGAACCAGCTGGCCGTCGCGAGGCCGGAAGTGTAGCCCACAACCCAGGTGGAGCCGTTGCTGTCATTGGTTCCGGTTTTGGCCGCGATCGGGAAACTGGTCTTGGTGGAAATCCTGGGCTGGATCAGCGAACCGGAACCCTGGTTAAGCACCTCTTGCATGGCGTAAGCAACACCGTGGGCAACCTCCGGAGAGACTGCGTCGCGGCAGTTCGGGGACTGGGCGGGAAGCTTTGCGCCTGTCTGGTCCGTCACGGAAGTGACAGCGATGGGCTCGCAGTATTTGCCGTTGTTGGAGAACGTTGCCATGGCACTGGCCATAGTGAGCGGCGCGGTCTGCGTTGAACCGATCAGGTTACCCAGCGTGGTCATGGGAACCTTCGGATTGGCATCCGTGACCGCCCCGGACTTGTCGCGTGCAGGGTTTCCCCCGTGGATGCCCACGGCGTCGACGATCTTCTGGATGCCGCAAAGGTCCAGTTGCGATGCAGAGGCGAAGGTCGCGGTGTTGATCGAGTTCATCAGACCGTAAAGGACCGTCATGGAGCGGTAGTGGGTGTCATCGGAGTTCTGGAGGTCGTAACTCCCTGTGACATTGGCGTCGTAGAAGCCATTTTCGGGGGTGGGGCAGGTGTTCCGCCAAGGGAAATTCTGCGGATACTTGCGCACTGTCGCATTGATGGTGGTGTTCATCGATTTGCCTTCATTGAGCCACTCGGCAAATGTGAAGGGCTTCATGGTAGAGCCGGGCTGGAATCCGCCCAAACCGTTAAGGTCGTTGCCCTGTGGATCGACCACATCCACGTTGAAATTTTGCGTCTGGTCGAACTTTCCCGGTGCGGGCAGCCACACGGTGTTCTGGGCCATGGAAACGATCTTTCCGCTACCAGGCTGGACCGAGACGATAGTGGCGCCCCACTTATCCGGGTTTGCCCCCGTAGTGGCATCAACTTGGCTTTGGGCAACGCTCTGGGCTTTGGGATCCAGAGTGGTCTGGATGGTCAGGCCACCTCGTGCGACGCGGTTGGCGCGCTCGACCGGGGTGGCGCCGTACGCCGGGTTGTTCAGGAGCAAGTGAAGTACGTAGTCACAGAAATACGGGGCCGTAGCGGCATATGCGCAGCCTTGGCGAGGCTGGGTGACCTTGGTGGTCACCGGCGTCGCGATGGCGGCATCATAGTCAGCCTTCTTGATCTTTCCCTGGTCCAGCATGAGGCCGAGCACCAGGTCGCGACGCTGTTTCGCGTGGTCCGGGTTCGTCACCGGGTCGTAGTAGGACGGGCTGTTGACCACGCCGGCCAGCAATGCGGCCTGCGGCAAGGTGAGGTCCTTGGCGCTGGTGCTGAAGAACAGCCTCGAAGCGGCCTCGATACCGTAAGCGTCCTTATTGAAGAAGACGATGTTGAGGTAACCCTCAAGGATTTGCTGCTTGGAGAACTTCTTCTCCAGCGCGATGGCCAGCTTCATTTCGCGGAGTTTGTCGCCGACGCCCTTGTTGACGCCGTTGAGCTTGACGTCGGAAGCCTTGTCCTGGGAAACGAGGGACTCGTTGATGACGTTGTTCACGTACTGCTGGGTGATGGTGGAGGCACCCTGCTGTTTTCCGCGCGCTGTGCTGACGATGGCGCGCATGATGCCGGTGGCGTCGATGCCGCCGTGCTCATAGAAACGGCTGTCCTCGACCGAGACGATCGCGTCCTTGATGAAAGGGCTCATCTGGTCGAGCGAGACCCGCGTGCGGTTTTCGGAGTAGATGGAGGCGATCTGGCTGCCATCCGCGGCCAGGATGGTGGTGGCCTGGCTGGGCGGATTCACCTGAAGTTCCGCCGGCAGCGTGTCAAAGAACTGAATGGACCCACTAGCCGCACTGCCTGAAACGGCGGCCGCGGGAACGAGCAAGCCCGCCACCAGGACACCACAAATAGCGCTCACACCGAGGAATCCGAGGATCTTTCCAAGAGTGGTGGCAGTGTCGAATAGAGGGTTCCTACGAGTCACCATGTTCACCACTTTACCGGCAAGGGCTAGTCTTTCTTTCATGACCAAATGGGAGTACGCGACGATTCCGCTCATCATTCACGCCACAAAGCAGATTCTGGACCAGTGGGGAGAGGACGGCTGGGAGCTCGTCCAGGTTGTCCCCGGACCCGACGGAAACGGACTTGTTGCATACTTGAAGAGGGAGAAGCAGTAACAATGACAACCCCCGCAGAAGCCACCGTTGGCGCGGATTCCACAGCTCCGGCATCCGCCGTCGAGCAGCGCCTTGCCGAACTGGGACTGACCCTGCCGGCTGTCGCAGCTCCGGTGGCCGCCTATGTTCCGGCCATCGTCTCCGGCAACCACGTCTACACCTCCGGACAGCTGCCCTTCATTAACGGCAAACTCGAAGCTACGGGCAAAGTCTCCAGCGGTGAAGAGGGCCTTTCGGAAGAGCCCACGGTGTCTCCGGAAGACGCGCAGATGTATGCAGCCGTCTGTGCCGTCAATGCCTTGGCGGCCGTCAAGAGCGTCATCGGGGACCTCGATCGCATCACGCGCATCGTAAAGGTCGTCGGCTTCGTGGCTTCCGATGCCTCCTTCACCGGCCAGCCCGGTGTAATTAATGGTGCATCCGAGCTCCTCGGGCGTGTCTTCGGCGACAAAGGGCAGCACGCGCGTTCCGCCGTCGGCGTTGCAGTCCTTCCGCTCGACTCTCCCGTCGAGGTCGAGTTGATCGCTGAATTCAGCTAAGGAACCGGTTCACTCAATTGCCACAACTAGCCCGACGCCTGTTTGCGTTACCCCCTGAACTAGAAGGGGCTGCACGGAATTGGCTTGAGCTCGGCGAACGGGCCCCCCGCGCCGCGCGTTTTGCATCATCTGTTGTCCTGCTCCGCGATTCGCCTACCGGCCTGGAAACGTGGATGGGTTACCGTCCCGGTTCCTCGCCGCTGGGCGTTGTCGCGTTTCCCGGCGGATCGCTGGAACCCACCGACGAGGACGCCCTCGGCTGGCTGGGCCCCTCACCTCAGCATTGGGCTGAGACGCTAGGGACCGCCGACGTCGGACTTGCCCGCCGCCACGTGGTGGGCGCCATCCGCGAACTGTTCGAGGAAACCGGCGTGCTTCTGGCCGGCCCTGACCTGTCCTCCACAGTGGAGGCGACATCCACTCCCGAGTGGATGAAGGCCCGCGAGGCCGTAGCAGCGCAGGACAAGTCCTTCACGGATGTCCTGGCCAAGCGTGGCCTGTCGCTGCGGACGGACCTGCTCAAGCCGCTCGTCAACTGGCTCAGCCCGGACTTCGCGCACCGTCGCTTCAACACCCGCTACTTCGCGGCAACCCTTCCGGTTAACCAACAGCCCTCGCTGCTGGCCAGCAAGGGTGTCTGGGGGCGTTGGGTGTGCGTTTCCAAACTTATGGCCGATCGCGAAACCACTGCGCTTGGGGACGAAATCGGCCAGGAAAACACGGTTGGCTTGCCACTGGGCCAATTGCTGGTGCCGGGGTCGGAGATCATCCTCGAGAAGATGGCCGCTTCCCAAGGCTGCATTGCGTACCTCAGCTACAAACGGAAGCCACACATGTACCAGCCGCGGCTCGTCGAGGAGGATGGCGCACTCATGCTCGAAGTCGAAGCCGCCCGGACGGTTTCAGGGGAGCCGCAGCGGGAGCGCTGAGCTGCCACAATCTCGGACGGAAGCCCGACATCCTCGGCGTGCTCGCTCGTGCCTCGCTTAGACGCACGCTGCCGGATGCCGGGCTTCTGTCCTTCCCCAGATTGTCCCCATCCCGCTCATGCAAAAGGTCGCCCTGGTTCAACCGGGGCGACCTTCGTGCATGTGTGTCTTGGTGGATATTTACCGGGAGCGCTGGCGGAGTCGCTGCATGTCCAGGATGACCACTGCGCGGGCCTCCAGGCGGAGCCAACCGCGCTGAACGAACTCGGCAAGGGCCTTGTTGACCGTCTCGCGGGAGGCTCCGACCAGCTGGGCCAGTTCTTCCTGCGTGAGTTCGTGGGCCACCAGGACGCCGTCGGTCGCGGGCCGGCCGAAGCGGTCCGCGAGGTCCAGCAGGGCCTTGGCGACACGGCCCGGGACGTCTGAGAACACGAGGTCGGACAGGGAATCGTTGGTGCGGCGCAGGCGGCGGGCGAGGGCCTGCAGCAATTGTGCCGACACCTCGGGCCGAGTGCGCAGCAGGGCGTTGAGGCTTTCGTTCTTCAGGCCTGCCAGACGGGTCTCGGAAACGGCCGTGGCTGTCGCGGTGCGCGGGCTGGGGTCGAACAGGGCCATCTCGCCGAAGAGCTCGCCCGGGCCGAGGATGGCCAGCAGGGATTCGCGGCCGTCCGGAGAGGTGCGGCCGAGCTTAACCTTGCCGGACACGATGAAGTAGAGCTGGTCACCCTGATCGCCCTCACGGAAAACGGACGCTCCGCGTGAAAGGTCCACCTCTGTGAGTTCGTCCGTCAGCAGACGGAAAGCGTCGTCGTCAAGGGTGGCGAAGAGGGGTGCGCGGCGCAATACCTCGATATCCATGAAATCTCCTGAGTAAAAGTTCGGCTGGGGCGCTTCAGCCATTGTTTCAGAATTTTGTCGCCTCTGTGACGTACTTGGCAGCCGAAACGCCCTAAATCACGCGGAAGAGGCCCAAATCCGCGCCTCAATCGGCCGGGAATGCCCTGCTGGGCGGCGGCTGCGCGATCTGGACGACAGCTTGCTTCCGAAGGGAAGCTGTCAGTCTGTGCAACTACAATTGGGGCTTACCCGGCTGTGAGGAGCTTTGGTGTTCGGCTTGACCATATTGGACCTGGCGTTGATTTTGACGCTTCTTTCCTACCTGATCTACGGACTGCGCAACGGCTTCTTCGTGACGCTCGGAGGAATCGCAGGCTTCGCAGTAGGCGCAGCGGCTGCTTTTATCGCGGTCCCGCTTGTCGGCGACTGGGTGAAGGACAGTGGCTGGAGGCTGACCGCCATTATCGGCTCGGCCGTGGTGCTCATTGTCCTGGGGCACGGGCTCGGTACCTGGATCGGCCAGAGGGTCCGCAAAGCGGTGCGCATCCAGCCATTGCACGCACTTGACCGCGTGCTGGGTGGTTTCGTTAGCTTGATAGTCGCCGCACTGGTCATGTCCATGTTGGCATTCAGCATCGGCTCCTTGGGTGTGCCATTCGTTTCGCAGCAGCTCGCCGATTCCAAGGTGATCCGCTTCATCGACACCATAACGCCCACACCCGTCAAGGCCAGCGTGGCGCAACTGCGTTCCACGGTCATGGGCAACGGCATTCCGCAGCTCATCGAGGGCATTGGCCCCGTGGCTCCAGTGCCCGTTCCGAACACCAGCACTGACACTCCGGCACTCAACAACGCGGCCCATTCAGTGCTGAAGATTGCAGGCACGGCCTACCAGTGCGGCCAAAACCAGACGGGCTCCGGCTTCGTGGTTTCCCCCGGCCGCGTGGTGACCAACGCGCACGTCGTGGCGGGCGTGTCGCAGCCTGTAGTTGAAATCCCCGACGGCGGTGCGTTGCCTGGTCGAGTGGTCTTCTTCGACAGCCAACGCGACCTGGCCGTGGTCGCCGTCGACGGTCTCCCGACGGCGCCGCTCCAATTGAGCGCCGACCTTCCGGCTGGTTCGCCGGCGGCCTTCGCAGGCTACCCCCACGGTGGTCCGTTCCAGTCCAAGCCAGCCGCGGTGGAGGGCATCTCGACCCTGCTGGTCCCCGACATTTATGGCAACAACCCGTCCCCGGAGCAGGTCTACAAGCTGGCCGGAGACGTGCAGCCGGGCAATTCGGGCGGTCCGCTGCTGACGACCCAGGGGCAGGTTGCCGGCGTGGTCTTCGCCAAGACCACTTCGGATGTGGCAGTTGGCTATGCCCTCACCATGGACGAGCTCTCGCCAGTGGCCAAGCAAGCACCATCCCTGAGCGATGCGGTGTCGTCGGGCCAGTGCACCAAGAAATAGCCCTCCCACCAAGGGACATGCTCTGCGCTTGATCTAAGCACTGGACATATTGCGAATATGTCCAGTGCTGGCCGCGAACGTTGAGCATGTCCCCAGGGGAGTGCCGAGGGAACCCTGCTCCGTCCGAGGATCTAGACCGCGGTGGCGAGGTAGTCGATGGCCAGCTTGTAGCCCTGGACTCCTGCGCCGACGATCACTGCGGAGCACACCGGAGACAGGTAGGAGTGGTGCCGGAATTCCTCGCGCTGGTGCACATTGGTGATGTGGACCTCGACGGCGGGAAGCTGCACTGCTGCAAGGGCGTCCCGCAGTGCCACGGAAGTATGTGTGTAGGCACCAGCGTTGATGACGATCCCGACGGCGGTTCCGCGGGCTCCGTGTATGGCGTCCAGGAGGTCGCCCTCATGGTTGGACTGGACGCAGTCCACTGTGAAGCCGTTGGCCTCGGCGGCTGCCATGGCGAGCTGTTCGACGTCGGCCAACGTGGAAGTGCCGTACTTTTCCGGCTCGCGCGTGCCCAGCAGGTTCAGGTTGGGGCCATTGAGGACGAGGATGGTGCCGCGACCGGCTTCGGTGGCGGTGGGAGCTTCAGTCATGACTCCCAATCTATCGGTGCGCCGAGCCGGTCCGGCGTTTCTTACGCTGCCCGGCGGCGCCGCGGCGCTGGACAGCGTAAGAAACGCCAAACAGCGTAAGAAACGCCAAACAGCAGCTACACCGCGGTGCAGCTGAGCAGCAGCGCGTGCTCCGGGTTCAGGACCGGCATCGGAAGCCCCACCTCCGCAAGGAATCGGCCGCTCGCCTGGGCCCCGGATGGCAACCATGCCGGCGGCTGCACCTGGGTGAACGTGCGGGCATAGTCGGCATCGCCGGGGGCCGGGAAAATGGCTTGCACCCTGTAGGAACGCTCGGGGTCGAGGCCCGGAACAGCCAGCCGTCCGGGTTGTTCCGCGAACGACGTCCGGGTGCTGACGACGGCGAACAAACCAGCGTCGCCGTCGTCGGACACTACGCCGTGCAGCATCAGCGAGTCGTCCGGGACGTCCGCACGAACCATCCGCCCGCTGTGGATGAGCCCGCGGTGCTCCTTGTAGAGGCCGATGAAGCGCTTGAGTTCCTCGCGTTCGGCGCCCTGCACTTGGCGGACATCCCATTCCATGCCGAAATGCCCGAACATCGCAGTGATGGCGCGGAAGGAGAGATCGTGCGTGCGGGCCGTGGTGTGCGAGGTGGTGGGTCCGATGTGCCCGCCCACCAGTTCCGGTGGAACCACGACGCCGGTCCAGCGCTGGATGGTCTGCCTCTCGAGGGCGTCGTTGCAGTCCGATCCCCAGATACGATCGGTCCGCTCAAGGATGCCGAGGTCCACCCGGGCCCCGCCCGAAGAGCAGCTTTCGATCTCGACGCCGGGGTGGGCCTTGCGGAGCTCGTCGAAGAGCCGGTAGGCCGCAAGGGTCTGCGCATGCACGGATGCCCGGCCTGCATGGCCATGCTCGCTGAGGTCCCGGTTCTGGTCCCATTTGAGATACTTGATGTTGTTTTCCCCCAGCAGGGCGTCGATCCGTTCGAACACGTACTGCCAGGCCGCGGGGTTGACGAGGTCGATGATGTGCTGGTGGCGCCATTCCAGGGGGAGGCGGCCGCCGTTCTTGTGGGAGAGCGCAGCGGGGCCCACGATCCAGTCGGGGTGCGCCCGGGCAACATCGGAATCCAGGTTGACCATTTCCGGTTCCACCCAGAGCCCGAATTCCATGCCGTGGGAGTTCACGGCCTCGATGAGCGGTGTCAGGCCGTCGGGCCAAAGGGTTTCGTCGACGTACCAATCACCCAGGCCGGCGTGGTCGTCACGGCGCCCGCGGAACCAGCCGTCGTCGAGCACGAAGCGCTCAACGCCCAGTTCCGCAGCGGACTCCGCGAGCTCGATCAGGCTGTCCAGCTTGTGGTCGAAGTACACGGCCTCCCAGGTGTTCAGGACCACCGGGCGGGCCTTGCCGGCGGGGAGTCCCGTGGAAGCCGCAGGCAGGACGTGGTGCGGGCGGGACCGGAACCAGCTGTAGAAGGCTTCGCTGATGCCGTCCAGGCCGCGGTCCGAGTAGGCGGCAAACAGTGCGGGCGTGGTGTAGCCCTCGCCGGGCTGGAGCACCACTTCGGCCGGGCCCAGGAGCTCGGAGCCGCCGATCATGGTACGGCCATCGGCCACGGTGTCGGCGAATTGTTCGTGGTTGCCGCTCCAGGCCAGATGGGTGGCCCAGACCTTTCCGTGGCGATTGCCGAATCCGGCGGTACCCGCCGCGAAAAGCAGCGAGGAATCGTGCCCCGTGCGCCCGTGGCGTCCCGTCCGCACCCAGGTCCCTTGCTGGACGGCCCGGCGCTGTGGGTGCCGTTCGCGGCACCAGCGCCCGGTGAGGTCGAGGAGTTCGACGGCGTCCGGCCCCACCGGGAGGACGGTGGCCAGTTCGTCGAGCTGGAAGGGGGACGTGCCGTCGTTGACGGCAGTGTGGCGCAGCTCGAGGAGGCCGCCGGGGTGAAGGGTGAGCGTGGACGTCACGGTGATTCCGGCGTCGGGATCCTTCTGGACAATCGCTGCAGAGGCGACGGCGGAGCTGCCGTCAGCCTGCACATCCACTACGCGAAGCCGGAGCGAAAAGTCCAGTCCCGGGACGCCGTCGGCGATTCGCTGGCCGCGGAGGCCCGGACGGCCCTGCCAGGCGGAGGAGCCTTGGGGGAGGAGCGCCGCCGGTACGTTCGCGTCGACGGCGGAGTGCGGGATGGGTTCGCCCAGGATGGCGAGGTCCGGGAGGGCGCTGCCGAGATCGGCACCCCAGTGGATGACCTCGGCCTCTCCGTTATCGAAACTGACCACCAGGCTTGTGCCGGCGGAACGGAGGTGGAGCGGGTCCATGTGCTGGTTCCCTTTCAGAGAGTCGCGGGAGTGCGTTACGAGGGAGTGGAGAGTCCGGGCGCCGCCGGCAAAGGAGTGAAGCGGCGGCGCCCGGACCGGTTTGGCGGGGCTGCGGCGTTGCTGATCAGGATAGCGGGAGCCGGCCGTTGAAGGGCTCTCGCCGAGGGACTATTTCGAGAAGAGGGCGTTGACCTGGTCGTTAGCAGCCGTGAGGGAGCTTGCCGGTGCCTTGCCCGCTATGACGGCGTCCATGGCCGGCTTCATGATGCCCGATACCTTGGCGGCGTTGTCAGTAATAGGGAGCAGGAAGGTGGACTTGTCCTTCACATGCTGGGTGAAGGCGGAGACGTCAATGCCCTTTGCCGTGAAGGCCGCGGCGGCCTTGTCGGTGGAGGTCTTGATTGCCGGGAAGACAACGGCCTTGGATGCTACGACGTCCTGGCAGGCCGAGGAGCCGAGGTACTCTACCCACTTGATGGAGGCGTCCTTCTTCTTGGTCCCGGCCCAGATGGAGTCGGCCAAGCCGTTGAACATTGAGGCGTTCTTGCCGTCAACGCCCTTCGGGGTGGGGGCGATGCCCAGGTCGATGCCCTTATAGCCGCTGTACTGGCCGATCATCCAGTCGCCGTTAGCGTTGATGGCGGCCTTGCCGGCGCCGAAGGCGTCAGGTGCGTTGGCCCCAACTGTGGTCTCAAGCTTGGGCATGTAGCCCTTCTGGGCCAGTGAAGCCCACCAGGCGATGGTGTCCTGGACGCGCTTGTCATCGTAGTTGAAGTGCGAGCCCCAGGGGGTCTTGTCCGTAGCGCTCCAGCCCGTGGTGGCTGAGAGGAAGCTCCACTGGGTCTGTCCGGCGTTTTCGGCGTCGGAACCGGGCAGCCCAAGCCCGAACACCGCGACGTTGTTCTTGTCGAAACCGGGCTCGTCGCCTCGCTTGCCGTTCTTGTCAACGGTGAGGTGCGCGATCGCCTTCTCGTAGCTTCCGCCGTCCTGCGGGTTCCAGCTCAGCGAGGCCATCTGCTCAGGCGAGAGGCCGGCGTCGGCTGCCATCTTCTTGTTGTAGAAGAGGCCAACGGTGTCCCAGTCCTTCGGAAGGCCGTAGCGCTTGCCGTCTTGGCCCACCCAGAGGTCCGCGAGGCCAGCGTTGTACTGGGCGAGGTCCACCTTGTCCTTGGACACCGCGTCGTCGAGTGCGACGAGCTGTTTGGTCTTGATGAATTCCGGGTACTTGGAAAGGTGGTCGGTGAAGACATCGGGGGCGGTTCCAGAGGCCATCCCGTTGGTGATCTTGCCCCAGTAGTCATCCCAGCCCGTCTGGGTGATCTTGACCGTGATGTCCGGGTTGGCCTTGTGGAAGTCATCCGCGCACTGCTGGTAGGCGGGAAGCTGGTTCGCGTCCCAGAGCCAATAGCTGACCTCGCCCTTGGCAGAGTCGGCGGTGCTGCCTCCTCCGCTCCCGCAGGCGGAGAGGGCGAGGGTGGCCACAGCGGCCGCGGCGACGGCGCCGAGTAGTTTCTTTTTCATGGTGGGACCTTTCGGGTGGGGAGGGTTGGGCACACGGCATGAGCCGGCCCGTTGGGGACGTGATGGAGGAGGGACTACTTGGTGCCGCTGAAGCCGATCGAGTTGACGATCTTCTTGCCGAAGATCGCGAACAGGATGAGGACGGGAAGGGCGGAGATCAGGGTTGCGGCCATAAGGCCGGACCAGTCCGGGGCGCCCTGCGGGGACTGGGATTTGAAGACGCCCAGTCCCACCGTGAGCACGCGCGATTCCTCGGAGGTCCCGACCAGGAGCGGCCAGAAGTATTCGTTCCACTGGCCCATGAAGGTGAGCAGGGCGAGGGTCGCGATGGGGGCGGCCGCGTTGGGCATGACGATCTGGAAGAAGATCCGCCAGTGTTTCGCGCCGTCCAGCATTGCGGCTTCCTCCACCTCGCGGGACATGTTGAGGAAGAACTGGCGCATGAAGAAGATCGCGAACGGGGTCATGAACAGGTAGGGCAGGACCAATCCGAGCATCGAGTTGAGCAGGCCAAGGTTTTTCACGAGGAGGAAGTTCGGCAGGGCCGTGAAGATCGGTGGGACCAGCATGGTGCCGAGGAAAAGCGTGAACACGCCGTCGCGGCCCTTCCAACGCAGCCGGGCGAAGGCGTAGGCCGCCATTGAACTGAAGAACACGGCGCCCGCGGTGGTGATGCTCGAGAAGAGCAGGGAGTTCAACAGGTATTGCCAAAAGTTGATGGAGGCACCGGAGCCTCCCTCGGCGATGGCTTCGGAGGCGGTCTGGAGGCCGAAGACGCGCTTGAAGGCACCAAGGTTGAAATCGGCAGGGAGGAGGCTTGCCGAGTTGGCGGCAAGCGATCCGTTGGTGGAGAAGGCCGTGCGCAGAACCCAATAGAACGGCAGCACGCTCACTGCAATGGCGATGCCAAGCAGCACCCAGGCGCTTGCGCGGCGCCAGTTGAACGGACGACGGCGGGCGCCTGCCTTGAGGGAGGAAACGGTGGTCATGTTGTGTCCTTAGTCCAGGTCCGACTGGTTGCCGCGAAGGAACTTCATCTGGATGAAGGCCACGATCGCGAGGATGAGGAAGAGGATCACGGCGAGGGCCGAGCCATAGCCGAAGTCTTGCTCGTTGAAGGCGCGCTGGTAGATGTAGTACTGCAGCACGCGGGTTGCGTTGACGGGGCCGCCCTGGGTGGTCACGGCAACAGTGTCAAAGACCTGGAAGGAACCGATGACGGTCACCACGAGCACCAGGGCGAGAACGGGGCGCAGCAGCGGGAGGGTGATCCGCCAGAAGGTGCTGACCGCCTTGGACCCGTCAATGCTGGCGGCTTCGTACACCGTGTTGGGAATGGCTTGCAGGCCTGCGAAGATCAGCAGCGCGGTGTAGCCCATATGCCGCCAGGTGTTGATGAGCGCCTGCGTGGGGATAGCCCATTGCTCACTGCCGAAGAAGGCCACGCGGGGCAGCCCGAACCACTCAATGAACTGGTTGACGATGCCGATCTGGTAGTCGAGCATCCAGAACCACAGAAGCGCGGCGATGACGTTCGCCATGAGGTACGGAAGCAGGAGCGCCCCGCGGATGAGGGTTGACTTGGCGACCCGGTGCATGAGGATTGCGAGGCCCAGGGCAAGGATCGTCTGAAGCACGATGTTGATCACGACGTATTCCGACGTGACCCCAAGGGCGTTCCAGAAGAGCGGGTCCTTGGCGATCTGTTGGTAGTTCTTGACGCCTATCCATTCCGGGTCTCCGAGGATGCTGTACTCGGTGAAGCTCAGGTAGATGCCGCGGATGGTCGGCACCAGGTAGAAGAGCACGAAGCCGACCATCGCCGGGGCGATGAAGAGGAGCGCGATCTTAAGATCGCCGATGCCGCGGAAACCTGCACCGGGCTTTCCCCTTTTTTGCGATTTCCGTGACTTCCGCGACCGGCCGGCAGCGGAGAGCTCCGGATCAGGATGTTTGGTGAGCGTGGTCATCTTCGACCCTTCCCTGACTGTGATATGGGTTACAACTGATGGAAATCTACACGAGTAGATCTGAAGTGGTCAAGTGATCTTGTGAACTTTTGTTCGATTATTTTAGATTTATTGCTTTTTGTTGACTCGAGTAGATCCCAGTGATTCACTGGCCTGAGTCCTTCGTCGAGCCTCTCCCGGCGCGGCGAGGGCACTCTGAAGCCACCCACATGAATCGAAGGGCTAACAATGACGTTTTCAATGGGAGTAGTAGGCCTCGGCCAGTTCGGCGGCCAATTTGCCCACCTCTTCAAGCTCCACCCCGGGGTTTCCGCGGTCTACGCAGTGGACGAGCTCCCTGAACGCGCGTCCAAAGCTGTTGAACAGCTGGGGCTCGACGGCACCATGGGCAGTTTCGACGAGTTGCTGGCCTCCGACGTCGACGCCGTCGCTATCTTCACGCAGCGCTGGACGCACGGGCCGCTGGTGATCAAGGCGCTGCGCGCCGGGAAGCACGTCTATTCGGCTGTTCCGATGGCAATCTCCGAGGAACAGATCTCCGGAATCATCGACGCCGTGCGTGAAACCAAGCTCGTGTATGCCATGGGAGAGACCAGCTTCTACAACCCCGCCACCGTCTATGCCCGCAAGCAGCACGCCGCCGGCAAGTTCGGCCGCATCTTCTACACCGAAGGCGACTACGTCCACGACATGGACCTCGGATTCTACGAGGCCTACCAGTACAGCGGCGGCGAAAACTGGAAAGCAACTGCAAGCTACCCGCCCATGCTGTACCCGACCCACGCCATCGGAGGCGTGCTGGGCGCCATACCCGGGCACGCCGTGAGCGTCAGCTGCATCGGCGTCAAGGATGACCGCGGCGACGGCGTCTTCGACAAGGAAGTCAGCATGTTCGACAATGACTTCTCCAACGCCACTGCGCTGTTCGAAATGAACGACGGCGGCGTGATGCGCACCAACGAGATGCGCCGCGTCGGCTACCCCTCGCACATCCGGGAATCGCGCTTCCGCTTCTTCGGCACGGAGGCAAGCTTTGAACAGCTGGCCACCACCACGCTGTGGCAGGACAAAAAGGGAGTACTCGACGTCTCGGACCAGGTGGAGACCAAGCCCAGCATGTCGGCCGATGACCCCTCGTTGGCGGACGTCGCACCCGAACTTCGCGGTGCGTTCATCTCCGGCCTCGCTCCGGTGCACGACGCCGGCCGGCTCCCGGTTGAATTCGAGGGAGCCCCCACCGGGCACGAAGGCAGCCACCAGTTCCTCGTGGACGACTTCGTCACCGCCGTGAACAAAGGAAGCCTTCCCCCGGTCAACGCGTGGGTGGCGGCGCGCTTCACGCTTCCCGGCGTCGTGGCGCACGAGTCCGCCCTCCGCGGCGGCGAGCGGCTTCCCATCCGCGATTTCGGCGATGCTCCCGAGGCTTTGTAGCTAGCATGATCCAATGACAACTTCGGCAGTGCACACCCCGCGCGGACCGGTGACGCGCAAAGACGTGGCCCGGTACGCCGGGGTGAGCACCGCCGTCGTGAGCTATGTGGTGAACGGCGGCCCCAAGAAGGTGGCGCCGGCAACGGAAGCGAAGGTCCAGGAGGCCATCCGGATCCTGGGGTACCGGCCGAATGCCGCCGCACGTGCGCTCAAAATGGGGTCCAACCAAACCCTCGGCCTCGTGATTCCCGACTCCAGCAACCCGTTCTGGGCGCTGCTGGGACACGCGGTGGAAGTGGCTGCCGCCGAGCGCGGATATGCCCTGCTGTTGACGAATTCCGACAACAACCTGGACTCCGAACGCCGCCACATACGCAACCTCGCTGACCGGCAGGTTGATGGAGTGGTCCTGGCCAGCGTCATGTTCGAACCCGATCTACTGGAGCTTTTCGGCACGGAAATCCGATCGGTCCTGCTGAACCATGCCTCGGTCGCCCCTGGTTTCAACAGCGTGGGCGTGGACCTTGAAGCCGGAGCCCGCCTGGCCGTGCAACATTTGATCGGCCACGGACACACCAACATCGGACTCGCCATGGGCATCACGGCCGACAACGAGGCTGACGGGCGCGAGGAGGGTTGGCGGCGGGCGCTGGAAGCTGCCGGACTCCCGGTTGGGCCGCTCGCCCGCGGTGGGTTCGACCGCCCCGGGGGCTATGCTGCCGGACAGCGCCTCCTGGCCGCGGACAACCGCCCGACGGCGATCTTCGCCAGCTCCGATATGCAGGCAATCGGACTCCTCCGGGCAATCCGCGAGGCTGGCTTGTCCGTTCCGGACGATATCGCCGTGGCGTCCTTCGACGGTTCGATCGAGGCGGAATACAGCTGGCCGGCCCTGACCACGGTGGAGCAGCCCGTGTGGGAGATGGCAGAGGCCGCAGTGTCCGCACTGGTGGGCGAGAACCGGAACGAACCCCCGCAGCATAGGGTCTTCCCCACGCAGCTTCGCATCCGGCAATCGTGCGGGTGCCCGTAGCGCGTTCCCCCTCCCACGCTATGGTGCGGCGATCTTGAGCTTCCCGACGCCGTCGGCGAGGATGCGCCGGGCGTCCTCGCCGAGATGCGAGTCCGTCACGAGTACGTCGGCTTCCTCCAGCTGGGCAATCGAGGCGATGCCCACCGTTCCCCACTTGCTGTGATCCGCCAAGACCACCACGTTGCGGGCCGCACTGATGAAGGCCCTGTTGGTTTCGGCTTCCTGCAGGTTGGGCGTGGTGAATCCCGCGTCGGCATCCATGCCGTGGACGCCCAGGAACAGGGTGTCCAGGTGCAGTTGCTTCAGCGCGGCAGTGGCGATGGGACCCACCAAGGCGTCCGACGGCGTGCGTTCGCCGCCGGTCACGATGACCGGGAAACCCTGCCGTGAACCTGAGGCGTTGTGGAAGAGATCCGCAATCCTGATGGAGTTCGTCACTACGGTGATCCGCGGGCCTTCCAGGAGTACCTTGGCGAGCTCGTAGGTGGTGGTTCCGGCGCTCAGTCCCACGGCCATGCCCTCATGGACCAGGGTGGCGGCTTCGACGGCGATCGCGTGCTTTTCATCGATCAGCTGGGTTGATTTCAGTTCGAAGCCGGGCTCGTGGGTCCGGGCATCGCCGGGTATCTTGGCCCCGCCATGGATACGTTCGACGAGTCCGGACTCCTCAAGCGACTCGATGTCGCGCCGAACGGTCATCGCTGAGACGCCCAGCAGTTGCGCGAGGTCCGAGACACGGACAACCCGTTCACGCTGGACGGCGTCGACAATGGCGGTGTGGCGGGCTGCCTGAAGCATCGGAGCCTTTCTGGACGACGGGGGGTGGCTAAGCGGGAGTGGCGACGACGGCGACGCCTCCGGCAGTAAGGTTTAGCGTACCTCCGGTGGGTGACCCGCTCAGGAGCTCGACGCCGTCGAGCGGCACCTCCACGTCCTGCGCGCTGTGGTTGATGACGAAGGTCCAGTCCTTGGTGCCGTTGCTCCTGCGGACGATTTCCACATCTTCCGGAGGCCGGACACCCAGGACCGGCTCCACCCCGGCGTCCGAGCAGAGGAGCTGCACCAGTTCGGCAAGCCCCTCGCGGCCCAGACTCGTGGCCACGTAGTAGGCGGAGCCGCGTCCGGCAGATCCGGCCCGACGGGTCACTGCCGGCGAGCCGTCGACGCCGGACCCGCCCGGCCCCGTGCCGCCGTCGAACGTGGCAAGCACCTCCGCCCCGCTTGCCTTACCCAGCTCGCTCCAGACCGTCCCGGAGCCGAAGCGGCTCAAGCCGACGGCATCCCCGGATCGCAGGGGGAAGAATT
Source organism: Arthrobacter sp. SE2 (assembly GCF_058244265.1). Classification (NCBI taxonomy): domain Bacteria; kingdom Bacillati; phylum Actinomycetota; class Actinomycetes; order Micrococcales; family Micrococcaceae; genus Arthrobacter; species Arthrobacter sp. SE2. The sequence goes on from NZ_JBZAYA010000016.1 coordinate 23,588, forward strand.
CCTCCATGCTCACGCCGAGCAGTTCGGAGAACGCCCCTGGATAGCCGCCGCCGTTGACCGGGTCCATGCGGATGTGGTCGTTCTGGTCGACGATTCCGGAGAAATAGGTGATCACCAGGGTTCCGCCGGCTTCGACATACTCGTGGAGTTTTGCCGCGCCTTCATCCGTGACCAGGTACAGCATGGGCGCAATCACCAGTTTGTAGCCGGAAAGGTCATCGGTGCTTTGCCGGATGTCCGTGGTGACGCCGGCCCGGTAGAGGGCGTCGTGCCAACGCCGCGTTTCCGGGAGGTTCCGTGCGTCCTCGCTGGGGTGCGAGTCCAGTTCGGTGCCCCAGCGGGCGTCGGTGTCGTGGATGATGCAGGCTTCGGCTTGGACCGTGGAGCCGGCCACCTCCGAAATGCTCTCGAGCGCACGGCCGAGCTCCACCACTTCCCGCCACACTTTGCTCTCGCGGCCGGTGTGAGGGACCAGTCCGGAGTGGTACTTTTCGGCCCCGGCGCGGGAGGCGCGCCATTGGAAGAACAACACTCCGTCGGTTCCGCGGGCCACGTGTTGCAGGGAGTTGCGCAGCATTTCGCCCGGCGCTTTCGCCACATTGCGGGGTTGCCAGTTGACTGCCGAGGTGGAGTGTTCCATCAGGAGCCATGGTTTGCCCTGTGCCCAGCCGCGGGTGAGGTCCGCCGTCATGGCCAGATCCTGGAAGTTCCGTTCGTCGGAGGCGATCAGGTAGTGGTCGTTGGACACGACATCCATGTGTCCTGACCAGCGCCAATAGTCAACAGGGGCGTTGAGGCCCATGTTGAAGCCCATGAAATTGGTGGTCACCGGGTGCTTCGAATGTGCCTTGATGATGTCTGCCTCTGCCTTGAAGCACTCAAGAAGGGCATCGGAGGAGAACCTCGCGAAATCCAGTTGCTGCGTGGGGTTCACCCACGTTCCCGAGCGGCGCGGCGGCAGGATCTCGGCCCAGTCGTAGTAATGCTGGGACCAGAAGGCCGTGCCCCAGGCCTCGTTGAGCGCGTCCAGGCTCCCGTACCTGGCCTGGAGCCATTCCTGGAAGCCACGCTCCGCGTGGGGGCCGAAGTCCGGCTGGTTGTGGCAGCCATACTCGTTGTGGACATGCCACATCACGACGGCGGGGTGCCCCGCGTAGCGCTGCACGATCGCCGTCGTCAGGGCTGCTGCCGCCCGGCGATAGTCAGGCGAGCACGCCGCGAAGGCCTGCCGCGAACCGTAACTTTGCCGGACGCCGTCGGCATCCACCGGGAGTGAATCGGGGTACTTGCGGCTGAACCACGGCGGTGGAGAAGCACTCGCGTTCGCCAGATCCACGCTGATGCCGTTGCTGTGGAGCAGGTCGAGGATCCTGTCGAGCCAGCCGAATTCGTACCGGCCTTCTTCGGGCTCCAGAAGGGCCCAACTGAAGATGCCGACACTGACCAGGTTCACCCCGGCTTCCTTCATCAGGGCGACGTCGTGTTTCCAGACCTCTTCGGGCCATTGTTCTGGGTTGTAGTCGCCGCCGAACGCGATCCGGCCGCCCAGCTTGTCCACGATGTAATCCATTGCCATGCGTTTTATCCTTTGCTGGAACCGAGCGTGAGACCGGCCACGAATTGGCGCTGCAGCACGAGGTAGATGATCAGGGTGGGTATCACGGTGATGGTGGCGCCCGCTGCGAGCAGGTTGTAATTGCTGAGGAACTCGCCCTGCAGGTTATTGATTGCTGTAGTGATCGGCAGCCGGTTACCGCTTTGGATGAAGAGCAGCGGCCAGAAGAAGTCGTTGTAGATGAAGATGACTTCCAGGGTCCCGAGCGCCGCGAGGGCGGGCCTGCACAGCGGCAGGATGATGTTCCAGTACTGCCGCCAGATCCCGGCACCGTCCACCAGCGCGGCCTCCGTCAAGTCGGACGAGAGGGCCTTCATGTAGTTGGAAAGAACGAAGGTGCAGAACCCGATCTGGAATGCCGTGTCCACCGCGATCACCGAGATATAGGTGTTGAGCAGGTTGCCGGAATCGCTGAACGAGTAGGGCAACGTGACGTGTTTGAACATCTCGAACAAGGGGGCCGCGAGGACCTGCGGGGGCAGGAGGTTGCCGGCCGTGAACATGATCAGCAGCGTGATGTTGAACTTCCAGCTCACCCTGGAGACGGCAAATGCCATCATCGAGGCAAAGAACAGGGTCAAAAGCACCGAGGGGACGGTGATGATCACCGAGTTCAACAGATACTTCGAGAATCCGCCTTGGGTCCAGGCCGTGATGAAGTTGTCGAAATTGAAAGTGCCGCCAAGGCTGAAGTAGCCGAATTTGTCCGTATCCGCCTTGGGACGCAAAGCCGTGAACAAGGACCAACCGAGCGGAATCAGCCACATGATTGCCATGACGGTCAGGAAGATGTGGGTCCCGTAGTGGCGCTTCCCGGAGGTCCGGGTTCCGCCTACGGCTGCCGTGCGCGGGATGGGGTTGGCGAGGGTGCTCATGCCTTGCTCTCCTTGCCGAAGGTGCGGATGAGGTAGAAGACGATGGGAATCAGCGAGATGACCAGGAGAATCACCGCGAGGGATGAGCCCACTCCGATCACCTGGCCTTCGCCGATCAGGTTCTGGATCACCAGGGCGCTGATCAATTCAAGGCCGTTGGTCCCTCGGTTGATGACGTACACGATGTCAAAGGCACGCAGCGACTCGATGATGGTGATCACCACGATCACGATGTTCACGGGGCGCATTGCCGGGAAAACGATGCGGAAGAACGTCTGCGCCGCATTGGCGCCGTCGATCGACGCCGCTTCCTTCAGCGAGGGGTCCACGCCCTTCAGCCCGGCCAAGTACAGGATCATGACGTAGCCCGCGTGACGCCAGGTAGCTGCAACCATGGCCGCCCAGATGTTGACGTTGGAATTTCCGAACCAGTCCACGGCTTGCGGTGTGCCCGCCGTGCCCAGGAGATAGTTCAGCAGCCCGCTGTCCCGGTTGTAGAACAGCTGCCAGATGATGCCGATGAGGGCCAGGGACAACATGACGGGTGTGAAGAAGATGCTCTGGTAGATCTTGCTGCCGCGGATCTTCTGGTCCAGGAGCACGGCCAGCAGCAGGCCGAGGGGCGTCGCGATCAGGGCCAGGAAGACGAGCCACAGGACGTTGTGTTGGATGGCCGGCCAGAACGGAGGATAGTCCTGGACCACGTATCGGTAGTTGTCCGTCCCTGCGGCCTTGATGTCCTTCAGGTCCAGGCCGTTCCAGCGGGTGAAGCTCAGCGCAATGGAGAAGAGCGTCGGCAGCCAGACCAGCAGGAGCTGGATCAGTGTGGGCACGCCCACCATGATCGCGAGGATGAATTTGTCGCGGCGGGTGAGGCGGCGGACCCTGCCTGCTTTGCCGGTCCGCCTGCCGGTGCCGGGCCGGCTCTTGCCGGCAATGGTTCGCCCAACAGCACCGGGCTCGCTGTCCGGTGCTGCCGGTTTCTCGGCGGTAGTACTCATGGGGATTCCTTCAGCTACTGGGCTGCGTAAAGGGTCTTGGCCTGCGCTTCAAGGTTCTTGACGTCCACGGTGCCGTCCTTGATGAAGGACTGGAGCGCGGGGATCATTACGTTGTTGGCCATGGCCGGGAGGGCGTCCCGGTCCAGGAACTGGCTGATGTACTTGGCATTGGCGATGGTGTCCGCGCACTTCTTATTCAGCGGGGTGAACTTCGAGGTGTCGGCGCCCTTGACGGTAGCGATGTTGGAGCCATCCACGGCTGAGTAGGCACTCTGGCCTTCGGCTGATCCCATGAACGCCAGGAAGTCGTGCGCCGCCTTGTTGTCGCCGCCCTTCTTGGACAGGAGCAGGCCGTCGATGGGGGCTTCGACGGCGTCGGTGCCTTCCACTGCGATTTCCGGGAACGGGAAGAAGTCGATGTCCGCCAGCACGGCGGTATCCGTGAACTGCTGGGTCACGAAGGAGCCCAGCAGGTACATGCCGGTCTTCTTGGCTTCGAGGGCCTTGGCCGCGTCCTGCCAGGTCTGGCCGAGGGCATTCGGGTCTTGGAACGGCAGGAGGGCCTTCCAGGTGTCGAAGACATCGCTGACTTTCTTCTGGTCCCAGCTTTCCTTGTGGGCGGTCAGGTCCACGTGGAATTGGTAGCCGTTGAGGCGCATGTTGATGTAGTCGAAGGTTCCCATCGCGGGCCAGCCGTCCTTGTCCGCGAAGCCGATGGGGATGATGCCGTCGGACTTCATCTTGGTGGCCAAGGTCTTCAGCTCATCGAACGTCTTGGGGACTGCGTAGCCCTTTTCCGCCCAGAAGCTCTTCCGGTAGAAGAAGCCCCAAGGATAGTTGTAGTTGGGGACCAGGTACATCTTGCCGTCCGGCCCGGTGGAGGCCTTCTTCATGGCGTCGGAGAAGTTGCTGCCGATTGTTGTCCACACGTCATCCACGGGAGCCAGGAGGCCCTTCCCCGCGTAGTACTGCATGCGGTAGCCGGCGAACCACGTGAAGGCATCGTCCGGGCTGCCCTGGAGGTAGGAGTTGATCTTGTTCTGGAAGTCGTTGTGCGGGACGACGTTGGTGGCCACCGTGACGCCGGACTTCTTGGTGAAGGCATCGGTGACGGCTTTGTAGGCGGCCTTGGGAACATCGTCCGAAGAGCCCGAGCCGAAGGTCAGGCTGTTCGAGGAGGCCCCGGGGGCCGGCCCGGAGCCACCGGTGCAGGCAGCCAGCAGCGGAATGCCGGCGAGCCCAGCTGCACCGATACCGAGCGTTTTCAGGATGGTGCGGCGTCCAGGGCCAGCGTTGTGGGCCGACTGGAACGGGTCAAGATTCGCTGCCATGTTCTCTCCCTTGAAAGCGTGGTGCTTGTGAGTTTTCTCACGTAGAACTCGACTATAACCGCTCAAAAGAGAACATGAAAGAACTAAATATAACATTCTTGCGACGGAGGGTTTTTGGCACTAAAGCGGCGGTCCTCTTTGCAGAGAACCGCCGCCCTTGCGTGGTGGCGTGGCGCCGCGTGGTCTGGGCCAGAGCCTACTTCTTCAGCGACTGCGCGATCTGGGCCATGATCGTGGGGTCGGAAAGGGTGGTGGCGTCGCCGGGTTCGCGGCCTTCGGCGACGTCTTTGAGGAGGCGGCGCATGATTTTCCCGGAACGGGTCTTGGGCAGTTCCGGGACCACCAGGATGTGCCTGGGCTTGGCGATGGGGCCGATTTCCTTGCCCACATGGTTCCGCAGTTCGGCGACGGTGGAGTCGCCGCTGTCCTGTCCCGACGGGGCGGATTCGCGCAGGATCACGAACGCGACGACGGCCTGGCCGGTGGTTTCGTCGGAGGCTCCGACGACGGCGGCCTCCGCCACCCAGGGGTGGGAGACGAGCGCGGATTCGATTTCGGTGGTGGAGAGCCGGTGGCCGGAGATGTTCATGACGTCATCGACCCGGCCCAGGAGCCAGATATCGCCGTCGTCGTCCTTCTTGGCCCCGTCGCCGGCGAAGTACATGCCCTCGAAACGGGACCAGTAGGTCTCCTTGAACCGTTCGGGGTCCCCCCAGATGCCGCGGAGCATGGCCGGCCAGGGTTCGCGGACCACGAGGTAGCCTCCGTGCCCGTCGGGGACGGACTCCCCGGCCTCGTCCACGACGTCGATCGCGATGCCCGGCAGCGCCACCTGCGCGGAACCGGGCTTGGTCGCCGTCACGCCCGGCAGGGGCGCGATCATCTGGGCGCCGGTCTCGGTCTGCCACCAGGTGTCCACGATCGGGGCAGGGTGTTCCTTCTTTTCCCCGTTCTTGCCGGCATTGGAGCCGATGACCTCCCGGTACCACATCCACGCCTCGGGGTTGATGGGCTCCCCCACCGAACCCAGGACCCGGATCGAGGACAGATCGTACTTGCCCGGGATCTCCTTGCCCCATTTCATGAACGTCCGGATCGCGGTGGGGGCGGTGTAGAGGATGGAGACCTTGTACTTCTCCACGATTTCCCACCAGCGGCCCTGGTGCGGGGAATCCGGGGTGCCCTCGTACATGACCTGGGTGGCGCCGTTGACCAGGGGTGCGTAGGCGACGTAGGAGTGGCCGGTGACCCATCCGACGTCGGCGGTGCACCAGAACACGTCCGTGTCCGGGTGCAGGTCGAACACCGCCTTATGGGTGTAGGCGGTCTGGGTGAGGTAGCCGCCGGTGGTGTGCAGGATGCCCTTGGGCTTGCCCGTGGTCCCGGAGGTGTAGAGGATGAAGAGCGGGTGCTCGGAATCGTGCCCGACGGCGGTGTGCTCGCCCGGCGCGGTGCCCACGGTGTCCTCCCACCACCGGTCCCGGCCCTCGTGCCAGTCCACCGGCTCACCGTTGCGCCTGACCACGACGACGTTCCGGACCGAATGTCCTTCTTTGGCGAGGGCCTGGTCCACGGCCGGCTTGAGCGGGCTGGGCTTGCCGCGCCGGTACGTGCCGTCCGCGGTGACCACAAGCTTGGCCTCGGCGTCATCGATCCTGGAGCGCAGCGCGTCGGCGGAGAAACCGCCGAACACCACCGAATGCACGGCCCCGATCCGGGCGCAGGCCAGCATCGTGATCACCGCTTCGGGGATCATCGGCAGGTACACGGCCACCCGGTCACCCTTGGCCACCCCGAGGGACTCGAACGCGTTGGCGGCTTTCTTGACCTCTTCGGTCAGCTGCGCGTACGTGTACGTGCGGGTGTCTCCGGGTTCGCCCTCGAAGAAGATCGCCACCCGGTCCCCGAGCCCGTTCTCCACGTGCCGGTCCAGGGCGTTGTACGCGGCATTGATCTTCCCGCCGACGAACCACTTCGCGAACGGCGGATCGGACCAGTCCAGCGCCCGGTCAAAGTCCGTGTCCCAGTCCAGCAGCTCCCGGGCCTGCCTCGCCCAGAACGCGGGACGGTCCGCAGCCGCTTCCGCGTACACGTCGGCGCCGACTACCGCATTCGCGGCGAACTCAGCAGCGGGCGCGAACTTCCGGTCCTCGTGAAGAAGGTTTTCGAGGGCATCGCCGTTGCCGGCCCCGTCAGATCCGGTTGCAGCGGTGGTCGTCGATCCATTGGCGTCCTGGGACATGTGAACCTCATCATTCATCGATCTCTGCCGCGCGGCAGTCCCGCCACGAGGCCGCCCCACCACCAATCGTGCACGGCGTTGGGCTACGGCGCCTCACGGGATTCCGCAAAGAGCTTTTCCGGAACCCACCTTAGCGTTTTGGACCGACAACAAGTGTCCACGGTCACAATCCGGACAGTGAGCGGCTGGTGATTCGCGCCGAACGGCGCTGAAGGCTTTCGCTTGGCTCAAACGCGGGGAATATTACGGAGCAGCATGCCTGCCTCCGCGCTGGTGCCAACTAGTGGACTGTCAGACGCGTGGCATAGGCTGAAGAGGTCTCGAGACGCGAAAACTTGCCGCCTGGCCTTGCCCGAAAACACGGGCTGCAACCTCGGGCGGCAGCGTACCGGGCACCGCCGTACAAAGGAGATTTGCATATGAACCAGACGAGCCAAGGTCCGAAATACGGTGCAATCGCGCCTGGATCGGCCCCCGAAGCAACACCTGGAGCCGGGGCGCCAGAGCCCGGCAGCATGACCTCCCCGAAGTACCAGGCCGTGCTGGGTCCGTTCACTATCCGGGACCTGACCGTTTTCGGCTCCACCCTCCTGATGTTCGTGGGGTCCCTCTTGCCGATGTTTGGCGGGCGCTACAACCTGTGGAACCTTGACAACCTTTTCTTCCTGGCACTCGGGATCATTCTTCCCCTCGTAGTTGCCGCTTTGTTCGTTGCCCGGCGCCTGCAGCCGGCGAATATCGTGCGAATCGGTTCCCTTTCGACCGACCAGTTCGCTTCGGTCGTGGCGTCGTTCGCCCTGACCCTGTACTTTCTGTCCGCTGCAGGCGCGTTTACGGTTTTCGTGCTCGTCGGACTCATCGGCTCGGTAGGTCTTCTGGCAGCGACGGTCTTGGCTCCCCACTTGCCGCTTCTCCGCGACGATTTCCAGGACAGGGCAGAACAGCCAGCTCACGTTGTGGCCCGGGAATCGGCCGTTCCAACCCGCAAGCCTGCGGTGCCGAAGACCGCCAAGCCCAAGCCGGAGCCTGCCAGCCCGGCACACGTAGAGACCCCCGCCGCACCCGCCTCAGCCGCACCTGTCGCTTCCCCTGAGGCTGCCGCAGAAGCCGCTGCCCCTGAACCGGCGGCCACCGAAGCCGCCGCCGTCGCGACAGCCGTGCCCGCCGCCGTCGTACCTGCCGAATCCGCAGAGGCTGCAGTTGCCGACCGGGGACGGGACGCGCAAGCGCCCACGCCCGAGGAGCCCAAGCACCTGCCTACCGCCACCATGGCTACGCCGATCGTCGGCGGCCCGAACGCCGGCGCAGGACCGGCTACCCAGCACATCGGCACGGTCGATCAGCCCCGGAAACACGAGCCCATCGGCGCCACCGTTGATCCGGCCACTCGGAAGGACGAATCCGACCACGCCTCCGGGTACCACGCCTCCGGGTACGAGGCATTCTGGTTCGCCGTGGCCCATCCCCGCGTCGTTGTCGACGAGCACACAGGAATGCCCGCCTTCACCATCGAACCGGGCGCGTGGGTCCTGGCCCTCGAAGACCGAGGTGAGGAATTCCTCGTGCAGGATACTGACGGCAGTGTGGGCGTCCTGCGCGATCTCGCCCACATCGAACGCGGCTGACCAGGCCGGCCGTGGACACCGTCGTCGAGACCCCGCTCGCTCTGAAGCGGCGTGCGCGCAAAATCAACAAGGCGCTTGCTGAGCTCTATCCTTACGCCCACGCTGAGCTTGATTTCCGGAACCCCTTCGAGCTGGTAGTGGCCACGGTGCTGTCCGCCCAGACCACCGATGTGCTGGTCAACCAAGTCACCAAGATCCTGTTCGCACGCTATCCGGATGCCCGGAGCATGGCCGAGGCTGAGATTGCCGAGCTCGAGGCAATCCTGCAGCCCACCGGTTTCTTCCGTGCGAAGGCGAAGAACGTCCTGGCGTTGAGCACGCGCTTGGTGGACGAGTTCGATGGCGAGGTTCCCGGCCGGCTGGAAGATCTGGTGACGCTTCCCGGCGTCGGGCGCAAGACGGCAAATGTGGTGCTGGGCAACGCATTCGGCGTTCCGGGAATCACTGTGGACACGCATTTCGGCAGGCTGGCGCGCAGGTTTGGCTGGACGACGTCCGAGGACCCGGTGAAAATCGAGTTCGATGTCGCGGAGCTGTTCGAGCCCAAAGACTGGACCATGCTGTCCCACCGCGTGGTTTTCCACGGCCGCAGGGTTTGCCATGCACGCCGGCCGGCGTGCGGAGCGTGTGCGGTGGCCACTTGGTGCCCGAGTTATGGCGAAGGCGAAAAGGATCCCGTCAAAGCGGCCAAGTTGCTCAAGTACGAACTGGCGCCGGGCAACGAAGCGCTTCTCGAAAAGCTGCTTGCCGAAACCCATCGTGCGGCCGAGATTCGGATGGAATCACAGAGGAGACCGGCATGACCGCGCTCGAGGATTTAGTATGCCTCATCACCAGGATTGATTCCGGCCAGCATCCCGCCCCTGATCCGCGGATTGCGGCCGCGACTGTAGATCCGGACAGGGCGCGAAAAGCGGCCGTGCTCATGCTCTTCGGCGTTTTGGACGACATTCCCGCCCAATCCGGGAAACCGGTGGCCCCGGCGGATTTGGACGTGTTGCTCCTGGAACGCGCCCACACCTTGGACGACCATCCAGGGCAGGTGGCGTTCCCCGGCGGCAGCATCGATCCCGGGGATGAGTCAGCCGTGGCGGCAGCCCTCAGGGAGGCGGTGGAGGAGACCGGCCTGGACAGCGGTGGCGTGCAGGTGCTGGGTGTCATGCCGGAACTCGGCCTGATCCGCAGCAATTTTGTGGTCACACCGGTCTTGGCGTGGTGGGCGTCGCCGTCGCCAGTGAGGGTGGTGGACTACGCCGAGTCCGCGCAAGTGTTTCGTGTTCCGGTGCGTGACCTCTTGGATCCCGACAACCGATACACCGGGACGCTCACGCGGCTTGGCCGGACGTTCTCGAGCCCGGTCTTCCAAGTCAACGGACTAATGGTCTGGGGTTTCACCGGGATGGTGCTCAGCGGCCTGTTCGACGCTTTGGGGTGGACTGTTCCGTGGGACACGGAGCGCGTACTCGAAATAGAGATCTAGCCCGCGCAGCAGGGGCGCCGCCGGGCGCTGCGCCCCTCCCGCTACGCTGCGTGCGGGGTTATTTTTGAGCGATCCACCACGATGCCGGTGGCGGCATTTTCCCGCACAGCGGTGATGCCGGCCGCCACAGCCTTCAGGTGTTTAAACTGCGGAGACTCCGCAACCAGGGTTCCGTCGGCTGTCACCAGCCGGAATCGGTAACCATCTTCGCCGTCTCTGAGAATTTCGAATCGTCCAGCCATCGTTGCGGTTCCCCCTTGGATACTGCCTCGCACAGTTCGTGCGTCCTTGCACTGTGGCATTCCTCACTTCGGAAGCCATAACTCGAGACTATCGAGAAGAGCAGGGAGGGCTGAAGTTACTTTGGGGTACATTACTTGCCCGTGTCATGCCGGGTTCGTTTCCGCCATATGACTCGCTTTCGGGCCGTCCGGCGGCTATGGTTCCGGGCTTCAAAAGATCAGTGCGCGCCTGGGCGCCGGCACCGGATATTCGGCGATCGCCATCCGGAACTCTTCCTCCGCATTGAGTCGCCGCCGGACCTCCATCGATTCCAGCCTCTGGGCATCCTCAGCGTCAATGCCGGGGGTTTTCGCCAGCTCCCTGATCCATTCGCCGGCCACGACGGCGTCATGTTGCTCGCCCAACAAACGCTGCAGGCCGATCGCCGGCTGGATCACCCCGGAAGCGTGATGGCTGAAGGCCTCCGCAACTGCCTCGACCGAGTAGCGGAGGCACTTGACGTCCTTGCGTGCCTGGTGGAGCGCAGCGTTGCGCACCTCCGGGTCGCTGCTCCCCGCCTGCTCCGCGAGGCTGTGCTGCAACCGCTCCCACCGCGCCTGGAGACGCTCGGCAAGGTCCGCCGTCGGGTGCTTGTATTCCCGGGCAGCGGGGACTTCCAAGAGCGCTGCCCTTGCGGCCCGCACCGTGCGTTTGCTGCGCCTGTGCCCTCCAAGGGCAGCGGCCAGCCGGGCGCTGGACGCTTCCAGTTCCTCCACGGCCAGGTGCACGGCCTCGGGGCTTTTCCAGGAATCCTTTGTGTCGAGGGACAGCCGGATCCTCTGCGCCAGGACGTAGGCATCCCTGGACTCGCCAAGTGAAGTTGCGAGCCAACTCACTTCCTCGCGGGCCGGCCGGGGGAGTTTCGGGATCATGCCTCGATAGCAGCTGAGCACTGAACGGAGCCGGCGAAGGGCAAGCCTCGCGTTGTGTACGGCTTCCGGATCTGCCGCTGCGATCAGCGGCAATTGTCCCTCCAACTCTGTCAGTTGGAAGGCAATGTATGCAGCCAGCGGTGCGTGGCCCTTGTGTCCCACGGGGCAATCGTCCTCTGCTGTTGCGCCCGGGGCAAGAGCGGCTCTTACTTCGCTTTGTCGTAAGAATCGACGACGGCGACGCTCACCGGAAATTCCACCGGAACCCGCCCGAACAACAGTTCCTTGGCGGCGGCCGCGGCCTCTTCGATGGCCTTGATGCAGGCTTCCACCGACTCTGTAGGCGCGTGCACCATGACCTCGTCGTGCAGGAAGAACACGAGTTCCCCGGCGGGCAGGCCGTCGGCACGTGCGGTGCGCAGCCGCCGTCGAAGTTCAGCGAGCCAGCACGACGCCCAGTCCGCCGCGGAACCTTGCACCACGAAGTTCCGCGTGAAACGGCCCCGCGAGCGGGCAATGCTGTCCGCGCGCCGCTGTTCTTCCGCCGTCGTGGATTGCTGGCTGCGGATCCAGCGTTCCGACGGCGGCGGGCTGCTGCGGCCCAACCTTGAGGTCACGGTGCGGCCGCCTTCGCCGTCGCGGGCTGCCTGTTCGACGAAGCCGACTGCCCGGGGATAAGTGCGGGTCAGCTGAGGCATGAGGCGACCCGATTCGCCCGTGGTGGCACCGTAAATTGCGCCGAGTAGGGCGATCTTGGCTTTCGAACGGTCGCCACCGAAGCCCTGCGCGGCGATGCCGGCGTACAAGTCCTTGTCGCGCGCAGCCTCGGCCATCTTCGAGTCCTGCGCTAGTGCCACCAGAACCCGCGGCTCGAGCTGGGAGGCGTCTGCGACGATCAATTTGTGCCCCGGGTCGGCATGCACCGCGCCCCGGATTTGGCGGGGAATCTGCAACGCCCCGCCGCCCCTGGACGCCCAACGGCCGGAAACCACGCCACCCACCACGTACTCGGGACGGAACCGCCCGTCGTTCACCCACGCGTCCAGCCACGACCAGCCGTTGGCAGTGAACAAGCGGGAGAGCTTCTTGTACTCCAGCAGTGGCTCAATGGCCCGATGCTTGGATTCCTTGAGTTCCCACTGGCGGGTGGTTTTTACTTCGATCCCGTTCCGGTGCAGGGCACGCATGAGGTCCTGTGGTGAATCCGGATTCAGCTTCGGAGACTGCAGAATCCCGCGAAGCTCGTTGCAGAGAGCCTCCAGCCGTGCTGGCCGGTGGCCGGCGGGAGGCCGGGGACCGAGGTGGCCTTCCAGGATTTCTTCGTGCAACGCCTCCTGCCACGGCACACCCGTGAACTGCATTTCGGCGGCGATCATCGCGCCGGCGGATTCCGCGGCGAGCAGCAGTTTCAGGCGGTGCTGCCGGCCTTCCTCCTTGGTGGCCAGGCCGAGCGCGTGTTGCTGTGCCGCGAACTCGGCCCGGATCTCGTCCAGCCCGGGCTGGGTACTTCGTGGGACCAGGTCGTCGAACAGCGCGTCCTGATCGGCGGGCGGCGGGGGAGGCTGGAGGACCCGAGGCGGGACCGGCATGTCGTCGTCTTGAGTGAGTTTTTCCGCGCTGCGGGCATATTCCGTGTGGGCGGTGAACTCGGAATGGACCAGGATGGCGCGGCAGAGTGTGAGGTCATGGCAACGTTCCAGTTCCACCCCGGATTGGAGCATCGCCGGGTACCAATCCTGGGTCCGGTTCCAGACCCAGCGCGGACGGCTCTTCTCCAACACGCTGACGACGCCGGCGAGATCGGCCTTGCGTACGACGCGCGGCTCCGCCACGGCTACTCCGGCAGCATTGCTTTCCTGAATAGCTGCGCCGTCTGGATGGGCGGCGAGCAGCAGGTACATGCTGACAATTCTGCCCTGTGAATCCGTGGAACCTTGCACTTTGCGGACAGCTGCCGTCCGCTATGCGTTTGGCGCTTCAGTCCGGGGGCCTTCCGCCCGTGGCCCTTCCGTCCGCGATGCGGGACCCGTCCCCCACAGGGGTTGTTGCCGGTGCTTATCCACATACGCCGATACGGGCCTTCAACGCTCGTGGCGGAACGGAGAGAGTGGCTTCATGAGTGGGCAACATCTCGAGCGGAGCCAGAACAGCCGGGGACACGGGGTCGGATATCACGGCGTGCGCGGCCCGACGGCGCTGCAACGTGGCCGCCCGCGGCCCGGAAGATCGGGTCCATCGTCCGGCGCCGAGCCGGACCCGGTGTCCTCAGACGCGGTGTCTGGAGAGCCCTGGCTTCCTGCCAATTCCGGGGAAGTCCTTTTGGTGACGGCGAACGTCAGGTTACAAGCCGAAACCGAAAGGATCGCGGCCGCCGTCGGTGTCAGTCTCCGGACAATCGTCGATTCATCCGCTGCCTTGCCCATGTGGGACACCGCGGGGATGGTGCTTCTTGGCAGCGATGTCCGCGGACTTCCGCCCCGTCGTCGTGCACCTTCCGTCTTGCTGGGCCTCAACGGGGAGGGGGACAGTTTGTGGCAATTGGGAGCGGCGCTGGGGGCCGAACGCGTGGCTGTATTGCCGGAAGCTGCAGCCTGGCTGGCGGAGCACCTCGGCAGGTCCCGTGATCCGGACCCCGGAGGACTCGTGCTCGGCGTGACGGGAGGATGCGGGGGTGCGGGCGCGTCCACGGCTGCCATCTGGCTGGCCCAGGAAGCGGCCGTCCACGGAGTCCGGACGCTGCTGGTTGATGGAGATCCCCGGGGAGGGGGCCTTGAGCTTTGCCTGGCCGCTGAAGATGCGCCCGGACTGCGCTGGCCCGATCTTGCAGGTGCCAGCGGCAGCATCGGCACCGGGCAGCTGAGCGACTCACTGCCCATAGCCGGAGGATTCTCCTTCTTATCTTGGCCGGGCAGTCGCGACCGTTCCCCAGACGTGGAGCCCGGAGCCGTCGCGACTGTCCTTGATGCGGCGCGGCGGGGATTTGAACTGGTCATTGTCGACATCGGCCGCGGAACAGAATCGCTTGACGGTTTCGCCTGGGACTGCGACAGGATCCTTCTCGTGGCACCGGCCCAACTCCGGGCGACAGTAGCTGCGGCCAGGCTTCTGCAGGAGCTGCCTCCCGTGGACACAGCCCTGGTGGTCCGGGGTGATGCCGGTTCGGCTCTCGACGGACCCCTCATCGCCGAATCGCTGGGACTGCCGCTTCACGGGGTGCTCCGCGAACTCCGCGGTACTGCCGCGGCGGCTGAACTTGGACGCCTTCTGGAATTCGGCAAGCGCAAGGCCGTGCGTCGCTTTGCAGAATCCGTCCTTCAACTACTCGACGACGGCGCGGCATGAGTACCCCTGCATTCCCAAGCGGCGAGCGCCGACGCAATACCCGGCTCGTGGACGCCGCGCTCCTTGAAACCGTGCGGGAAACCGTCATGGCCGACGCCGGACCGGTCACCCCATCGCGCGTGGCAGCGGCCGTCCACGCCACGGGCAGGCTACTCGGCACCGCCGGGGCGCTTGCCGCCGTCGAATCGATCAGCGCCGAACTGAGCGGACTTGGACCCCTCCAACAGCTTGCACGCGATGCCTCGGTGACGGACATCTTCGTGAATGGCCCGGACTCGGTGTGGTTCGACCGCGGCAAGGGGCTGGAACGGGCACGGGTGCATTTCGACGGCGAACCTCAGATCCGTGCCTTGGCCTCCCGGCTTGTGGCGGCCGGCGGGCGTCGTTTGGACGACGGTTCGCCGTGCGTCGATGTCCGCCTCGACGGCGGATACCGGGTGCACGCAGTGCTGCCTCCGATTTCCGCCGCCGGAACTTTGTTGTCCGTTCGGATCCGGCGCGAGGAGGTCTTCTCCATGGACGAGCTGCGTGATGGAGGCATGTTCGGGGCGCCCGTCCAGCAGGTGCTGCAGGCCATCGTAGACCACAGGTTGAGCTTCCTGATCAGTGGTGCCACCGGTTCCGGGAAGACCACGTTGCTGTCCACCATGCTCGCGTTGAGTAGCCCCCATGATCGGCTTGTCCTGATTGAGGACGCCTCGGAGCTGAACCCGGTGCACCCGCACGTCGTCTCCCTTGAGTCCAGGCACGGAAACCTTGAAGGCAGCGGCGCACTCGACCTCGGCGAGCTCGTCCGCCAGGCGCTGCGGATGCGGCCGGACCGGTTGATCGTGGGCGAGTGCCGCGGTGCGGAAGTCCGTGAGCTGTTGACGGCACTCAATACCGGCCACACGGGTGGCGGTGGCACAATCCACGCAAACACTGCATCCGCCGTCCCGGCTAGGCTCGTGGCGTTGGGCGCGCTCGCAGGGTTGAGCCGGGAAGCTGTTCAATTGCAGATTTCAACGGCATTGGACGCGGTGGTTCACGTCGAGCGGACGCCGGCCGGCAGACGAGTTTCCTGCATTGGATTGTTGGCGGAGGATGCGACCGTCCAATCGATCGTGCCTGCAGTCGAACTGCGGGCCGGTTCCGCCGTTGCCGGCCCCGCGTGGAAGGACCTCGCAGCGCGCCTTGAGCTGGATCCCGGGCTCCTGCCTGTGCCCCTGCCCGGGTCGCAGGGACCGATTTCCCGTTCAGATCACCTTGGGGCGCTCGCGTGAGCGGACTCCTCGTCCTCGTCCTGGCGGCCGCTGCGTGGATGGTCTTCCAACCGTCCCGGCGACTTGGCAGACGGGTAGTGCATGCCCTGCCGGGCGCCCCCTCGGCTGCGGCCGGGGCCGGGGCCGGGGCCGGGGCTGAGGCGCGCACGCTGCGGAGACGCTCTCGCGCCGACGCATTGCCGCTCACGGTACTCGTGCAGCAGTTGGCCGCTCTCCTCCGGGGAGGCCGTTCGACTTCGAGGCTCTGGGAGGAACTCTGGATGGTGCACGGAGGCAGGGAACACCGCCTTGGTTCGGGCGACCCGGAGGTCCTCAATGCGCGACGAAAGCTGTCGTCAGGGTCTCTCCAAGTTCTCGCGGCTGCGCGGGCGGCCTCGATGATGGGGACGTCGGTCGCCGGAGCCATCAGGGCGTCGTCAGCTAAGAATCTTCAGGGCGGGAACCCCGTGGAACGCCGAATCTGGGGAGAGCTTGCCGCCTGCTTGGATGTTTCGGAGGCGAGTGGTTGTCCCTTAGCCGACGTGCTGACCCGGTTCGCCGCCCAGCTTGAGGCCGAGGACGACGCCGGTGATGCGCGGCAAACTGCGTTGGCCGGCCCGAAAGCCACGGTGCGCCTTCTGACGTGGCTGCCGGTGTTCGGCTTGGGGTTGGGCATGATGCTTGGCGTGGACCCGCTGGGGGTCCTGCTGGCCAACGGCGTCGGATTGGCAGCGCTCGCGGCTGGGGGCGTCCTGACCGTCACCGGCAGGATCTGGTCATCTCGATTGGTGCATGCCGCAGCGGGGCGTTGACTGATGGGCTCGACCTTCCCAGCCATCGCTGTGTCCCTGACGTTGATCTTCGCAGCAATTCTCGGGCTGGGGTATCAGGGAAGAACCTGGCGGCGCACGGCCCTGCGGATGCTTCGCGGCTCACCCGGGGGCAACGGCACGCCCGGGAGCAGCGGCCCGCTGAAGAACGCTCGTAGAGGCGAGGCGGTGGGCGCTCACTCGAATCCCGAGAGCCAGGAAGGCTTGCGCAATGTGCCGATGATCCTAGAGTTGGTGGCTGCCATGCTCGACTCAGGGGCGGGGCTCGGACGGGCCCTTGAGTTGATCGCCGGGTGCGCTTCCCCTCAGCTTGGCCGCTCCCTGCGGACGGTGGTTGCTGCGCTCGACATCGGAACGGACTGGGAGGCGGCATGGCGGAGTCCGGGCCAGCTGTGCGTTGAAGCGCGCAAGCTAAAGGATGCGCTCACCTTCGCTGCCCTGACAGGCGCGCCATCCTCGGCCATCCTTTATGCCCAGGCAGCTCGCCTCCGGCGTGAACAGTTCAGGATGGCGGAAAAGCGCGCTGCCGCGCTCGGAGTGAAACTCGTGATTCCACTGGGTTTGTGTTCCTTGCCTGCCTTCATTTGTCTTGGCGTCGTCCCAGTGCTGCTGGCCATGCTCCCGTCCGGGGGATAGCCGGCAGCCCCGCCCGGGTCGGCCTGAGCGTTGGTGCACATGCCAGTTTCCCTCCACAGGAAAGGTCAGAAGCGAGTTTTCCACTTAGGAGACTTGGGGCCTTTCGAAGCCCAAATGCCAACGGAAGAGTCGGAGTACGGCCGGCAGCCAAGCCGGCGCGAAGAAAGGAACTGAAATGAACGCAACCGTCGAAACCGTCACGGCCCCCGTCCAGACTGCCATGGCCCCTGCCCACGTATCCCTTCGTCGGCCGGAGGCCGAGGTCCTTGAACTGTTCCCGGGCTCGTCGGGAAGGAAGCCCGTTCGGCTGCCAACCCGCCTGCATTCCAACGTTGAAACAGGCCGTGCGCGGCCCAGCGACGATTCTGCCGCTCCGAAACGGTCGAAGATGCGGCTCATGGGATCCGAGCTAGGGATGGCAACGGCCGAATATGCAATCGCCACGCTTGCAGCTGTGGGCTTCGCCGGACTCTTGGTGGTCATTCTTCGCAGTGAGGAAGTACGTGGCTTCCTCCTCAACCTCATTCGCAGCGCGCTCTCCCTGCCATGACGCCGCGGTGGGGTTCAAAGCGCCGTGCTGTCAGCTCGATACCTGCACAGGCGTTGATATGGGCGCTCGCGGGGAAGAAGGCCCGTTCCGCTGCCGGAGTGGCGCGGCAGGGGCCTCCTTCGATCAGACGGCCTCCTCCGGCCGAGAAGCTCGATGGCCCGCCGAAGCACGGTCGGCGACGGGTCTTTCCTGAGAGGAACCACGGTGCCGTCACTGCGGAGTTCGCCGTGGCGCTGCCCGCTGTCCTGCTTCTTTTGGCGTTGCTTCTGGCAGGATCGGCCGCGGGAATTACGCAGCTTCGCTTGGAAGAGGCGGCCAGGGCAGGAGCCAGGGCCCTCGCCCGTGGAGATGGCCACTTGGCCGTTGACGGAATCGTTCGAAGACTGGCGGGCGATGCCGCCTCGGCTGTCGTTGCGGAAGACGGCGAGTGGATCAAGGTCACAGTCTCCGCCCGGGTCGTTGGCCCGTTGGGCTCCCTCATCCCATGGAGGCTCTCGGCGACGGCATCGGCAAGGGGAGAGGCCCCGCAGTCGTCGGCAGCCACCGTTACCTTCCTCGCCTCCCGGGACGGCGTTGTGGATTTCAGAGGTGCTGTGCCGTTGCTCGGGCTCGAAGCCGCGGTGGAAGAGGTCGCGGCGTGAGGGCAGGTAGCGCCCGCGCCGGCGATGGCGGGCGTGTTGCGGAATACGGTTCGGGAACCATCCTCGCCGTTGCCCTGGGCCTTGTTGTCATGATCTGCATGGCGGCGGCGTTCATGCTGGCCCAGGCCGTGGCGATGGGGCACCGCGCAGCATCTGCCGCCGATCTCGCGGCGCTCGCAGGAGCCGACGCAGCCCGCGGCCTGACAACCGGAGATCCTTGCGTGGTAGCCAGCGAAACGGCCGCGCGCCACGGAGCTTCGCTGTCGGCTTGCACAGTGGGCGCAGGCGGGATCGTAGAGGTCCGCACTGAGCTGGACCGCGGCGCAGTCTTCGGGACCGCGACCGGCCGCTCCCGGGCCGGGCCGCCGCCCTAGAACAGCCCGGACCAGCGTCTAGGCAGCGTCGCGCAGGAGCACGTTGATCAGCGTGACCGCCGCGTCCTTGTCCAGCGGATTGTTCTTGTTGCCGCATTTGGGGGACTGGACGCAGGAAGGGCAGCCGGTGTCGCACTCGCATGCTTTGATGGCGTCCCTTGTGGCGGTCAACCACACTTTGGCTTTTTCGAAGCCACGTTCGGCAAATCCGGCACCGCCTGGATGCCCGTCGTAGACAAAGATCGTGGGAACTCCGGTGTCGGCGTGCAGCGCTGTTGAGACTCCACCGATATCCCAACGGTCACTCGAAGCGACCAACGGGAGAAGTCCGATGGCGGCGTGCTCCGCGGCGTGAAGCGCACCCGGGAACTGGGCCTCAACAAGGCCTGCGCCAGTCAGCGAACGATTGTGAACCACGAACCATACCGCCTTGGTGAAAAGATCCCTGGCCCCGAGTTCCAGCGGTTCTTCCCCCAAAACCTCATTGGAAATCAGTGCCTTACGTTGGAAGGAGACCACCTGTGTTGTTACCTTCACTTCGCCGAAGTGGACTGCGATATCGCCCCATTCCATGGTCCGGAGAGTCTGCAGGACCTCGATCTGCGTCACGTCCCGTGCTGTGGTGTAGTAGTCCGGGTTGGTTCGACGAACCACCACGCAATGGTCCTCTTCGTTCAGCTCCTCGACCAAGTAACTGTCGCCCTGGTGCACATAGATCGCACCGGTATGCGCCTGGTAGTGCGTCTGCGGCGAGTCCATGGTGCCCAAAAGGGAGCCAGTCTCGGAGTCCACGATGCTTACGGGGCCGCCTCCATCTGCCCGGAGGTTCACCATGGCCGCGGCGCTCTCGGGATGGGTCCAGAACCAGCCGGCAGGCCGTTTCCTCAGGTACCCCTGCTCCACCAACTGATTCAACAGGGATTCGGACGTTGGCCCGAACAGCTCAAGTTCGGCCACTCCGATCGGGAGCTCTGCGGCTGCCGCGCACAGGTGGGGGCCGAGCACGTAGGGGTTTCCGGGATCGAAGACGGTGGCCTCGACTGACACGTCAAAGATCGCCTCCGGATGGTTGACGAGGTATGTGTCCAGGGGATCGTCGCTGGCCACGAAGGCGGCAATGGCGTCTTGGCCTGCGCGGCCGGCCCGTCCGATCTGTTGGAAGAGGGACGCCCTCGTCCCGGGCCAGCCGGCTACCAGCACCGCGTCGAGTCCGGAAATGTCGATGCCCAATTCCAATGCCGACGTGCTGGAGACGCCAAGCAGCTCACCGGAACGCAAAGCTTTTTCCAAAGCCCGTCTTTCCTCGGGGAGATAGCCGGAGCGGTACGCCGCAACCCGCTGGGGCAGGCTGGGGTCCACCTCATCGAGGAGCCTCTTGGTGATCGACGAAATTGTTTCTGCGCCGCGCCTTGACTTGATGAAGGCGATGGTACGCACACGGGAGGACACCAGATTGGCCAGCAAGTCGGCGGTCTCGGCCACGGCGGTCCTGCGGGATTTTGCACCGTTTTCGCCCTTCAGCTCGGTCAGGGCAGGTTCCCAGAAAGCCACCGTGGTGGAGCCGTGCGGGGAACAGTCCTCGGAAACTTCGCGGACGGGAGTGCCGATGAGCCGGGCAAAGGATGTTCCGGGGTCCGACGCTGTCGCCGACGCCGCAATGAACACGGGTTCAGGAAAGGAGGTGCCGGCACCGTAGTAGGCGCAGATTCGCCGGAGCCGGCGCATGAGGTTGGCGACATGGGACCCGAACACCCCACGGTAGCTGTGGGCTTCGTCCACGATGACGTACCGGAGCCTGCGGAAGAAGCGGGCCCACCACGTGTGGTTGGGCAGGATCCCGAAATGCAGCATGTCGGGGTTGGCGAGGATGAAGTTGGCGTGATCGCGGATCCAGCGGCGCTGGGACTGCTCGGTATCGCCGTCGTACGTTTCCGCCCGGACCGTAGGTAGCTTGAGTGCGCGGATCGCTGCCAGCTGGTCGGCTGCAAGCGCTTTGGTGGGGGAGAGATACAGGGTGACGGCACCGTCGTCGTGGATTTTGCCCGGCTCGGACAGCACCCTCAACTCGGAACGATGTATCGCGTCGAGGGCAGGCAGCTGATAGGCAAGCGACTTCCCGGATGCGGTCCCGGTGGCAATGACGACGTTTTGGCCGGAGTGGGCGAGCTCGGCTGCTTCGATCTGGTGCCGGTACGGTTCGTGGATGCCCAAGGTTCCGTAGGCGGCAATGACATCGGGATGGGTCCAGGCCGGCCATGGCTCATGGATCGCCTGGCGCGCCGGAATAGTGCGGACGTGTCGCAACTGCTCCGGGTCCGGGCTCCTGCCCAGAAGGGAGATCATCGATTCAGTTGCATTCACTTGAACATTCTGTCACCGCGCCGGAAACGGAGCGGCGCCGAGGGCCGCCGACGCCTAAAGGAAGGTCGGCTACGCCACAGACAGGTCAGTCTCGTCGACCGGTTTGGTGGACATCATGAGCACCTGGCACACGTGCTTCCAGCCAAGGTGCGAGTAGAGATGCTGTCCATCCAAGGAAGCCAGGAGGAGGCCGCTTTCAACATCGTATTGAAATGCCTGCGCGGCGAGGGCTTTCATGATGAAACTGCCCAGGCCCCGGCGCTGGTAGTTGGGCTCGGTGACGATCTTGTCGAACACCGCTGTCTGCCTGACCACGAACACCTGACCGCTGGCTGCCACCTCTTCGCCGGCACGGACCACGGCGTAATGGACGCCCTTGCTGTCGAAGGTCGTGAGCTTGAGGTCATCATCCGAGAGCCACGGATCTTCCGCATCCTGTGTCCCCATGTCCACGATCATCATGGTCTGGGAATCGGAGGTGACGTTCAGTCCGTTCTCGCGGGCCAACTGGGTATAGCGGCCGGCGTCGTTCGTGAGGATCGTCAGGATACGAGTGTCTGCCTGGGCGGTCTTGGCAGCCAGCTCGGCGAACTCGGCATCCGATGGGTCATGTGCGAAGAATTCCCAGTCGCCGGTTTTGTCCGCACGCAGGGCCGCCGGGAACCGGCCTTCCTTTCGCGTTTCGTAGCTCCGGGACCCGGACCAGCCAGCCACCCAGACTTCGAGCAGCTCAGCGATGTCTTCAACCAAGGCGTCGTGACTCATGTAGAGAGACTATGCCAGCGGTCTGGGAATCAACAGTGGCGGTCAGTAACAGCTCCATTAACACTTAGAGCAGCCCGACGACGGCCCGACACCTGGGTTTGGGGCCACCAAGTACCCTTAAATACGTGGCTTTAAACAGAATTGTGCTCTTCTATGGCTTTACTAGGATCGCGGACCCGGACGCCGTCCGGCTCTGGCAGCGCGCCCTGTGCGAGAAGCTCGGCCTGACCGGGCGCATCCTTATTTCGCGCGACGGCATCAACGCCACAGTTGGCGGTGAACTGAACAACGTCAAGCAGTATGTGAAGACCACCAAGGAATACAAAGGCTTCCACGGTATCGACTTCAAATGGTCCGAAGGCGGAGCCGACGACTTTCCGAGGCTCAGCGTCAAAGTTCGCGATGAGATCGTGTCCTTCGGTGCCCCCGGCGAACTGAAGGTGGATGAGAACGGGGTCGTCGGCGGCGGCACCCACCTTCAGCCTGAGGAGCTCCACGCACTCGTGGAGGAAAAGAAGGCGGCGGGCCAGAAGGTGAAGTTCTTCGATGGGCGCAACGCCTTCGAAGCCCAGATCGGCAAGTTCAAGGACGCGATCGTTCCCGACGTCGCCACGACCCACGACTTCATCAAGGAACTCGACTCGGGAAAATACGACGACCTCAAGGACCAGCCTGTCGTCACCTACTGCACAGGCGGAATCCGTTGCGAAGTCCTTTCCAGCCTCATGGTGAACCGCGGTTTCAAGGAGGTTTACCAACTCGACGGCGGGATAGTCCGCTATGGCGAAACCTACAAGGACCAGGGCCTGTGGGAAGGCTCCTTGTACGTTTTCGACAAGCGCATGCACATGGAATTCAGTGAGGACGCCAAGACCATCGGCCAATGCGTCCGCTGCCAGGCGCCCACCAACAAGTTTGAAAATTGCTCCAATCTGAGCTGCCGCAACCTCACATTGTATTGCGCGGAATGTGCCTCGAACCCGGAAACGTTGCGTTGCCCGGAAGGCTGCGCAGCCTAGCTCCGGTCATTAGATCCGGCTCACCCGGTACGCGAAGTTCGCCGGTGCATTGGCGGTGATCGTGATACCGAGGACGGCGTCCGTCTCCAGCTTCAGGACCCTGACCCGCGTGGTGCCGCACCGCAGCATCACCTCGGTGATGACTTCGCTTCCGTTTCGCACGGTGAATTCGGCGCTGCGGGCACCTCGGCACGCCAGCGTCACTGCGTAAGTTCCGCCCGGAAGCTGGGTGGTCTCTTCGTCGCGGGATTCGCCGGCCGATAACACGCCGAAACTGCTATAGAAGGACAACCCGTTCACGTCCGGAAGCACGTCCTGCGCCCAAGCCTTCAGCGCGTCGCCCGTGACGGTTTGTCCCAGCCCAGGGTCGCGGGTCACTACCGGATCCGTGATGGCCGCCGACGGCGGACTGCTTGCCGCCGCACGACCGTCCTCGTAGCTGTATTCGCACGACGCCATCGTGCCGCACGCGAGCACACCGCAAAGCACGACGGCGGGAATCGCCGGCCGCGTCGTCGCTACCTTCAGGGCGCGTGCCCACCCCATGATCCGACTCTACGCCGGGCTGTAGGCCCGAACGAGGGGCGGGTTACGAAGCCGGTACCAGTTGGTACGCGTAGATCACGGGAGCATCGACGCTGCTTGCGCTGATGCTCAGCGGACCGGTCGAGGGAATCTTGATACGGGACGTTTCGCGGCTGCCATTGCATGCCGCCCCGGCCTCTGTGATCTGCGTACTGCCCGAGGAAACGTCGAAGAATGCCTTGCCGCCGCCATCGCAGGCCACGGTCAAGGTGTAGCTACCCGCGGCGACGTTCGCGAAGCTCTTGACCAAGGGGTCGCGGTTCGGGATCTTCCCGGAGTCCTCCAGGACAACCCCGGCCGCCGAGGGCAGGGTGGTCGCCTTCCACGCGGGGATGTCCGCGTTGGAGACGGATCCCCCGGAGGAGCACGCCGTCATCGCCAGGGCGGCTGCGCCAATGACCAAAAGTGCGGCGCGACGCCAAGTGGAGGGGTGAAATGCCATGATTCAACGCTACCTGCTCGAACGCCTCCTCGCCGACGCAGGAATCCGGCGAGAGGCGCCCAGCCACCCCCAATAGACTTGAACGGTGACTGATCCCGCAACGCCCGCCATCTTTGGGACCGCCCCCACCACCCTCGACGCTCCCCGCAGCGACCTTCCCGAGCTGCTCACAGCGCTCGCCGAAGACCTGCGAAACGTTGGCTACACGGTGGACGGAGTGGCAGCAATTCTGGGAGGGTCCGCCCACGCGGCCCTCGCCCGCGATCAGCTCATCCCCGCACTCATCGTCACCGAACCGGCTGCCTCCGCCCAAGGCCCGGCGACGGACAGCGCGAAAGCCGCCCTCGCCGTCGTCGTGCGCTTGTGGCTTCTCGCTGTCCCGCAAACCGAAAGCGACGTTGACGCCGCCCTGCCGCGCATCCGCACCTCGGGCCTGTCAGAGCTTGGCCTGGTGGAGAAGAACGACGGCGGTGCTGTCGCCGCGAAAGTGGATTTGCGGCCGTACGGCTGGGAAGGCGACTCCGGAGCAGACAGCAGTGGCAGCGGCGGCGCCGAGCTGTGGGTTTCCAGCGACCTCGCCGCCCACCAGCAGCCGGGCGTGCTCCGGCATGACCATGTGCTGGGTATCGGGCAGGCATCCACCACGCTTGTCCAGACCACCATCCGGCGGCACTCGAAACGCGCCTTGGACCTCGGGACGGGTTGCGGGATCCAGACTTTCCACCTCCTTCACCACAGCGAGCACGTCACGGCTACGGACATCTCTGAACGGGCCCTCGCGTTCACCCGTTTCAACCTGATGCTCAATGCCGAGGCACTGCACCTTGACCCGGCCGATCTCGAGTCCCGGGTGAGCTTGCGGCTGGGCTCGCTCCTGGAACCCGTCGGGGGTGAGACGTTCGATCTGGTGGTGTCCAATCCGCCTTTCGTCATAACCCCGCGAAGTGCCGGCGAGCACTCTTCGGATCAGTTCACCTACCGCGACGGCGGCCTGCCCGGCGACGACATCGTCGCCAACCTCGTACGCACCCTTCCCGATATCCTCGCGCCCGGCGGCACGGCGCAGATGCTCGGCAACTGGGAGATCCCTGCGGGCAGCGGCTGGAGCGAACGGCCTGCGTCGTGGCTGGCGGGGTCCGGCACGGAGGCCTGGTTCATCCAGCGGGAACAGGTGAGTCCCGAGCTGTACGCGGAGACCTGGTTGCAGGACGCCTCCGAAGGCCGCGACCGTGAGCTCTACCGTGATGCTTACGCGGCCTACCTGGAGGACTTCGCGTCCCGCAACGTGGAGGCAATTGGCTTCGGAATGATCTGGCTCCGACGGCCGCTGGGCGAGCGTCCAGGAGCTGCGCCGACCCGCTTCGAAGAAATCACCTACCCCATCGAGCAACCGATCGGCCCACACCTTGCCGCCGCCGTCGAACGCGCTGACTGGCTGGTCACCCACAAGCTCTCCGAGGCCCACTTGGTGGTGGCCGAAGACGTGACCGAGGAACGCCACCAGCGGCCCGGCGCCGAACACCCAGGCGTCATCCTGTTGCGCCAAGGCGCGGGGCTGCGCCGGACGAATCTGCTGAGCACCGAGCTCGCCGGCTTCGTGTCGGCATGTGACGGCGAGTTGTCCGTCCGCCAGCTGATCGGTGCCTTGGCCGCCTTGTTGGGTGGAGGGGACGACTTCGACGACGACGCATTCCGCGCCGGGCTGCTCTCCGACGTGGAGAACCTTGTCCGCGACGGCTTCCTGCTTCCCGCGGCATAGGACATTTGCGCCGGCACCGGCGGATAAACTGTTCCGGTGAATGAAGACAATGGGGTACCCACCGGGCTGGCATCCCCGAAGCGCCGGAAACGGCCCGAGAAGACGGTGGAGATCACCGACCCCAAAGCGATCCGTGCGCTTGCGCATGCCGCCCGGCTTGAGGTGATCTCGGAGCTGTATTCCACGCAGCTGAGCCGCACGGCCACGGAGCTCGCCGCGCAGACAGGGCTCACGCCGAGCGCCATGAGCTACCACCTGCGGGCCCTCCAGAAATGGGGGATTGTGACGGCTGCAGACAACGAGGGCGATGCGCGCGAACGCCGTTGGAAGGCCGCGGGTTCGGACTTCACTATCAAATCCGGCGGCAACGCTCCGAGCCCGGAGATCGCCGTCGTCGAACTCGAACTGGACGCCTTCCGGCGCCGGGCCACCGCGTTTACCCGGGCCCGGGGTGAGCGGCGCCAGCGCGGAGAGGCCGCGAACGAGGCAGCCGCCATGGTGCTGTCCAGCGACCTGCTGTACTTGACCCCGGATCAGCGAACGGATCTCAAGGCCAAATTCCAGAACCTCATCAGGTCATATGAACTCGAAGATCCCACGCGGATTCCCGAAGGAGCGGTGCGAATCGCTACGATGTGGTCGATGATTCCGGACGACCGGACGCCGTCTTCAAGCTAACCAAACGCACCGTTCCTCAACAGCACTTGTGCACATGGAAACGCACGATTCTGCAAAATATGGTGAACTAGGCCAATATGGGCACGAGCCCAAGCAATTCATTTTTCTGTAGGAGAACCGTGCCCAGCAAGGCAAAAACCGGCAAGAAACTCGTGATCGTGGAGTCTCCGGCCAAGAGCAAGACCATCGCCAAGTACCTGGGCGAAGGCTTCATTGTCGAGGCCTCGATCGGTCACATCCGCGACCTTCCACAGCCCTCGGACCTCCCTGCAGAACTGAAGAAGACCTCGGTTGGCAAGTTCGCCGTCGACATCGAAAACGACTTCAAACCGTATTACGTCGTGTCTCCGGACAAGAAGAAAAAAGTCGCCGAGCTCAAGGCCCAGCTGAAAGACGCTGACGCGCTCTATCTCGCAACCGATGGGGACCGCGAGGGCGAGGCCATCGCGTGGCACCTCCTGGAGGTCCTGAAACCCAAGGTTCCCGTCTACCGCATGACCTTCGGTGAAATCACCAAGGAAGCCATCCACCGCGCCATGGACAACCTGCGCGACGTCGACAGTGCGCTCGTCGACGCCCAGGAAACGCGCCGCATCCTGGACCGCCTGTACGGTTACGAAATCTCCCCGGTGCTGTGGCGCAAGGTTGCGCGTGGCCTGTCGGCCGGCCGTGTGCAGTCCGTGGTGACCCGCATGGTGGTCGACCGCGAGCGCGAACGCATGGCCTTCAAGTCCGCATCGTACTGGGACCTGACGGGCCAGTTCGGTACCGGCTCCGCGACGTTCAAAGCGAAGCTTGCTGCCGTCGACGGCGCGAAGGTAGCCAGCGGCCGTGACTTCAACGACGACGGTGTCCTCACCTCCGCGAACGCGGTCCACCTCAACGAGGAACTCGCGACGTCGTTGGTCGCCGGACTCGAGAATGCGGACTTCCGCGTCCGTTCGGTCGACACCAAGCCCTACACGCGCCGTCCTGCGGCGCCGTTCACGACGTCGACCCTTCAGCAGGAGGCCGGCCGCAAGCTGCGCTTCACCTCCAAGAGCACCATGCAGATCGCCCAGCGCCTGTATGAAAACGGCTACATTACCTATATGCGTACGGACTCGTCCGCATTGAGCGACGAAGCCCTCACGGCTGCACGCCGCCAGGCCGCCGAACTCTATGGTCCCGAGTACGTGCCGCAGTCTCCCCGCGTCTACGCCAACAAGGCCGCCAACGCGCAGGAAGCCCACGAAGCCATCCGCCCCGCGGGTGACTCCTTCCGCACCCCGGCCCAGGTGGCCAACCATCTGACCGGCGACGCCTTCCGCCTCTACGAACTCATCTGGAAGCGCACCATTGCCTCCCAGATGGGCGACGCCAAGGGCTCCACCGCCACCATCCGCCTCGGCGCAGTGGCTAGCGATGGTCGCGACGCCGAATTCTCGGCCTCCGGAACGGTCATCACCTTCCCGGGCTTCCTCGCGGCCTACGAAGAAGGCAAGGACGAGAGCCGCGGCGACGACGATTCCGACGAAGCCCGGCGCCTGCCCAACGTGGCCAAGGACGATTCCCTCACCGCTTCGGAAATCGTTGCCGTTGGCCACGAGACCTCGCCACCGCCGCGGTACACGGAAGCATCGCTTACGGCAGAGCTGGAAAAGCGTGGCATCGGCCGTCCGTCCACCTACGCGTCCACGATCTCCACCATCCAGGACCGCGGCTACGTCCGGAAGCAAGGGTCTGCGCTGGTTCCCAGCTGGATCGCCTTCTCCGTGATCCGCCTGCTGGAACAGCACTTCACCGACTACGTGGACTACGAATTCACGGCGGACATGGAAGGTGACCTGGACAAGATCGCCAACGGCCAGGCCGTCGGTGCTGCTTGGCTCAAGCACTTCTACTACGGTGAAGACGCCGATCCCGGTCTCCTGAGCATCGTCAACAACCTCGGTGAAATCGATGCCCGCGAGATCAACTCGGTGCCGATCGCCGAAGGCATTACGCTGCGCGTCGGCAAGTTCGGCCCGTACCTGGAAAGCTCGATCCCCACTATCGATCCCAAGACCGGCGAGGTCGTGGAGTCGGCGCGTGCCAACGTCCCCGAGGACCTCGCACCGGACGAGCTCACTGCCGCCAAGGCCGTGGAGCTCATGGAAACGGCCGCCCCCGAGGAACGTGTCCTGGGTGCAGACCCCCACACCGGGCACACCGTGGTTGCGAAGAACGGACGCTACGGCGCTTATGTCACCGAGATCATCCCCGAGATGACGGAAGAGCAGCTGGCAAACCAGCCGGTGGAGTACTACAAAAACGGCAAACCCAAGCCGGCGAAGAAGCCTGTCAAGGCCAAGCCGCGTACGGGTTCGCTCTTCAAGTCGATGTCCGTTGACTCGGTGACGCTCGATGAAGCCATTCAGCTCATGAGCCTGCCCCGCGTCCTCGGCGCGGACGCCGAAGGCAACCCCATCACGGTGCAGAACGGCCGCTTTGGGCCTTACCTGAAGAAGGGCACGGACTCGCGTTCCATAGGATCCGAGGAAGAGATCTTCACGATCACCCTGGACCAGGCACTGGAGATCTACTCCCAGCCGAAGCAGCGTGGTGCGCGTGCAGCCGTACCGCCCCTGGCCGAGTTCGGTCCGGACCCTGTTTCGGAGAAGAACATCGTGGTGAAGGAAGGCCGTTTCGGCCCGTACATCACCGACGGCGTCACCAACATCACGGTTCCGCGCGCCACGTCCTTGGAGGAGCTGACCCGGGAGCAGGCCATCGAGCTGCTTGCGGAGAAGCGCGCCAAGGGTCCGGTCAAGCGGACCACCACGACGGCCCGCAAGGCGCCGGCGAAGAGGGCTGCTGCGAAGAAGTAGTTCCGCTACAGCTCCGAACGGGAGCAATCCTCTGCGTGCTCGCTCGTTCCTCGCTTAGACGCACGCTGCCGGATCACTGCCGGTCGGACTGCCGGTCGGATGGTTAAGGAATTCCGGCCCGCACCCACGATCTCGGCGGCGGGTGGGCGGCGGGTGGTCGGGCGGAGGGCGGAGAGCGGCCCGGGAATTGCTTCGGGCAGGGGAACCGTGATCGAGTGGAACCATGACAGATCAGCCTGCAGCACCGGAATCCCTGCCCTTGAACGACCTTGAGTCCAAGCTCGCAAAGTCCGGGCAACCCGACGCGAACCCGGTGGACGTCATCCTGGCCTTCCTGAACAACGAGGTCTACATCCTGAGCACCGACTCCTTGGATAAGCCTGACGCCGCCGTGGAGCCGCTTGTCCTTGCGAACTCAGAGGGCCAGCCTGTCCTCGCCGTGTTCAGCCACCCAAGCCGGGTGGAGTCGCACTTCCTCGAGGCAGCGCCAAACGTCCTTGGCACCCACGGCTCTGCGATTCTGGACAGTATCGGTGACGAGCTGGGCCTGGTGATCAACCCCGGCAGCGAGCACGGCTTCGAGATGGGCCCGGAAGGCATCGCCAACGTCCGCCGCGACTTCACCCGCGCCGACGAAGCCAACGAAGCCGACGAAGCCAACGGCCCGGCCGCAGACGCGACCGTAGAAGCACGCACCGACGGACCCCGGGACTAATTGACTAACCGCCGGCACGAATCGGCAGTCGAACTTGCTTCACACGCTTCGAATCGGGGAATAATGGCAGAATGCGTCTTGGCGTCCTAGACATCGGTTCCAACACCGTCCATTTGCTTTTGGTGGACGCGCATCCAGGCGCACGCCCGGTCGCGTTTGCCTCCCATAAGCGACCACTTTCGCTGGTTCAGTTCCTGGACGCCGACGGTAACATCAACGACGCCGGACAACACGAGTTGATCGAATTCGTCCTCGAAGCGTGGGAGTTCGCAGCCCGCCACAAGGCCGAGGACCTCCTGGCTTTTTGTACTTCGGCCATCCGCGAAGCCACCAACGGCGTCGAGGTCCTTGCCCGGGTGAAGCACGAGACCACCGTGACCCTGCAGGAACTGACCGGCAGCGAAGAAGCATCCATGACGTTCTTCGCGGTCCGGCGCTGGTACGGCTGGGGCGCCGGTCCGATCCTGGACCTGGATATCGGCGGCGGCTCCTTCGAAATGGCGTTTGGCCAGGACGAACTGCCCGAACTCGCAGTGTCAGTACCGCTTGGCGCCAGCCGTTTGACCAGGGACTGGCTCCACAATGACCCTCCCACGGCCAAGAGCGTCAAAGAGCTGCGCAAGTACATCCGCCATACACTCAAGCCGGTCGTGCGTGAGTTCAAGCAATTGGGCCGGGCCAACCTGGTGGCCGGAACGTCCAAGACCTTCCGATCGCTTGCCCGCATCGCGGGTGCTGCACCGAGCGGCGCCGGTCCGTATGTCAAACGCGAACTCCACGCCACGGACCTGGGACTTTGGGCGCAGCGGATCTCGGCCATGACCGTCGAGGACCGGCTGTACCTCCCGGGCGTCTCAGATGCGCGGGCGGCGCAGATCCTTGCGGGTGCGCTCGTCGCTGAGGCCGCCTTGGAAATGTTCGAGTTTCCCAGCATGGAGATCTGCCCCTGGGCCCTGCGCGAGGGATTGATCCTGCGCCGGCTCGACCAGCTGATCTTCGACGGCCCGCTGGCCCCGGCCCCGCACGTCGGGCTCGGAGGCGCGGTACCGGTACCACGCCTGGGCGCCAACACCGGAACGGCCGCGCCCGCGGCAGTATCTTTACCAATCCCCATCGCCGGGAGGCAGGCCAACTAACATGAGCACCGACGTCGAGCATTCCGAAGAAGACACGCCGAGGATCCCGGTGGCGCTATCCAGCGCTTCCGTCTATCCGCTCAGCGTCCATGACGCCTTTGCCGTGGCCCAGGACCTGGGGTACGACGGTGTCGAGGTGATGGTGACCAACAACGCCACCAGCCAGAACCCGGATGCCCTCATCCAGCTAAGCCATCGATACGACCAGCAGATCGTCTCCATCCACGCCCCCACCCTGCTCCTGACCCAGCAGGTTTGGGGTCCGGCGTGGAACAAGATCGAGATGTCCTGCCAGATGGCGCGCGAAGTCGGCTGCAACACTGTAGTGGTCCATCCGCCGTTCCGCTGGCAGTCGAACTACGCGGAGAACTTCGCTGCCGGTGTGCGCGAGATCGCGGCGATGTATCAGGTGCACATCGCGGTAGAGAACATGTACCCGTGGCGTGTGCGCGGCCGGGAGGCGCTCGCTTACCTTCCGCACTGGGATCCGATGGGCCAGGATTACGACGACGTGACCTGGGACTTCTCGCATGCCGCCACCGCGGGTGCCAACAGCCTTGAGGCGATCCGGGCGCTCGGGAGCAAGCTGCGCCACGTCCACCTCACGGACGGTTCGGGATCGGGCAAGGACGAACACTTGATCCCCGGTTACGGAACCCAACAGTGCGCCGAGGCGCTGCAGTATCTCGCATCCAACGGATTCGAGGGCACCGTGGTTGCCGAGATTTCAACGCGCAAGGCCAAGGCTGCCGGTGAACGCGAGGAGTGGCTCGCCGAAACGCTGCGCTTTGCGCGCCAGCACCTGGGGGCGCCGCTCGTGGGAGCCTTCGAGATCTAGGTTCCTTAAACGAGAAAGCACCGGCGGTCGATACGGGAAAATGGGGGGAAACCCGTTCGACCACCGGTGCTTGTGGCGGACATCCCCATGCCCGCCTCATCACTCGCACCCTCAATGAGGTAATTACTAAGTTACGGAGCGATTTTGGGTGCAGCCTGCAATAACCTTGGGAACTAGCTGGGAATTCTTTGCGGCCCTGGAAAGCCTTGCACTGGTTCTGCGGTGGCGCGGCTGAACTGGCATCATGGAGCCATGAGCAACCGAATCGCATTCCTTGGCTGTGGGTCCATGAACGAGGCCATCCTGGGTGGCCTGCTTGCCGCCGGAACGGATCCCTCGGACGTCGTCGCAACCGTACGTCGAGCAGAGCGCGCCGCCGAACTGGCTGAGCGCCACCATGTCATGACCATCGCCGGAGCCGAGGAGCCAGACAACAACAAGCTGGCTACGAAGGGCGCTTCGGTTGTCATACTTGGTGTCAAGCCTGTCGGCATTGCCGATCTCGCACGTGAAATCTCGCCCTCGCTGGCTAAGAACACCATTGTGATCAGCGTTGCCGCGGCCGTGTCCATCGCCCAGCTGGAAGCAGCCCTTCCCGCAGGTCAGCCGGTCATCCGCACCATGCCCAACACTCCTGCCAGGCTCGGACGAGGCGTAGTCTCCGTTTCACCCGGGACCAACTGCAGTCCCGAGCAGCTCCAGCTGGCCAAGGACATCCTCGCCGCCGCAGGCACCGTGGTGGAGATACCGGAGGAGCAGGTGGATGCATTGTCCGCCATCAGCGGCTCGGGCCCTGCGTACGTGTTCTACCTTGCCGAGGCGATGGCTGCCGCCGGCGTCGAACTTGGCCTGGATCCGGAGCTCTCCCTCATGATTTCCCGCGAGACCGTGGCAGGCGCGGGTTTCATGCTTGCAGAGCCGGGTGCGGACCCCACTGCGCTGCGCATCGCCGTGACCAGCCCCAATGGCACCACGGAACGTGCCATCGCGGCATTCAACGACGGCCGCATACCCGCGATCATCGCCGACGGAGCCCGCGCAGCAGCGGCCCGGGCTGCGGAGATCACACAGCAGCTCGCTTAGGTCCTCCCACTGGAGCCGGAGTGTCGTCGTCTTCGTAGGGCGTGACATTGGCTAGTTCCCGTCCGGCGATGTAGCCGAAAGCCAGGGCAGGGCCGAGGTTGATGCCTCCGGCAGGATAGTGTCCGCCCATCACCGAAGCCTGGTCATTGCCCGCGACATAAAGGCCATCGATAGGCTGTCCGGCCTCGTTCAGGACCCTTGCCCGCGGATCGGCGGCGAGGCCCGCGAAGGTGCCGAAGGAACCCGGGACGATTTTCACGGCGTAGAACGGTCCCTTGTCCAACGGGCGCAGCGAGGGATTCGGGGCGTTTTTGGGGTCGCCGCCATAGCGGTTGAATTCGCTCGCTCCGCGTTCGAAGTCCGGATCAACCCCCTGGCGGGCGTTTTCGTTGAATTCCGCCACGGTCTTCGCCAGAGCAGACGGATCGATGCCGCAGGCGACGGCGAGTTCTTCAATGGTGTTTCCCTTTTTCAAGTACCCGGAACGCAGGTAAGGGAACAGGGGAACCGGCAAGGGCTTGGCCATGCCCAGCGGGAACTTGCGCACGTACTCCGCGTCGGCGATCTGCCAGGCCTCGACGGGTTCACCGTCGGGGGTCGCCTTAAGCATTCCCTCCACGTAGTCGTAGTAGCCGTTGGCCTCGTTGACGAAGCGCTTCCCGTCGGGCCGCACACCGATGCTGCCAGGCTTGGCGCGGTCCATGATGTGCGGGAACGTTCCCGTGCGTCCGCTGCGGTACGGAACCAGCGAAACGGGACACCATGCGGCCGGAGACTCCACTTCGGTATCGAATCGGGCTCCGACCGCCCGGGCCATGGTAATGCCGTCCCCGGTGGTTTCTTTCGGTGCGAGGGTCCAGTGCTCCCGGCCCGTCGGGGTCTTGGGGAACAGCTCGGCGCGGCGGTCTACGTCGTTCGGAAATCCGCCCGCTGCCAGCACGACGCCGCGTGAGGCATTGATCGCATAGCTGCCACCGGGTGAATCCACGACGGCGCCCGTCACCTTGCCTCTCTCATCCGTGACAAGGTGCGTCGCTGGCGTCGAAACGCGGATGTCGACGCCCAAGTCATCGGCGGACTTCATGAGCCGGGCGGTCAGGGCCGTGCCGTTGACCAGCTGCATGTTGCGCCGATGCGTCACAAGGTCCAGGAGGTGCCAGCCAAACCGCCACGCCGCGTGGAACAGACCGCGGATGTTCCCTTGGGAGGCAGAGAGGAACTTGCTGAGGTCGGGACCCGCCATGATGCCCATGCCCAGGAATGACGTTTCGTATAGCTGGTGGCGCATCTTGGCACGCAGTTCAGGCTTGATTTTTCGTGCATTGAACGGTTTGGGCCCGACCGAACGGTGCCCCGTGCCGGCACCCGGGGTGTTGCCGTAGATGTCCTTGATCTTGTCACCGGGAACGAACTGGAGGCTGGTCTTGTCCTGGAAGAAGCCCACCATGTGCGGGACGGCCTCGAGGAAAGCATCCACCCTGTCTTCGTGGTAATTGGTGCCGAGCCGGTGACGCAGGTAGGTCCGGAAGAGTTCCCGGTCCTCGTTGACACCGGCGGCCTTGGCCAGCGGGTTACCGGGCGTCCAGGCCCAGCCGCCGGACCAGGAAGTGGCACCGCCGCAAACGTCGGCCTTTTCCACAACGACCACCTTCAGCCCGTGGTAGGCGGCGGTGACGGCGGCGGACAGGCCGCCTGCCCCGGATCCGACGACGAGGACATCGCAGTCCGCGATCGGACGGTCGGTGTCTTGGAATATAGCCATGGAGTATTTCTTTCAGTGGAAGTAGGTATCGGAATCCAGGCGCGGCGGAGCGCCTGTTTCGAGTGCGTCGATCGCGTCGAGCTGGCCCTGTGTCAGGACGAAGCTGAAGACGTCCAGGTTTTCGCGTTGTCGCTCATAGTTCGCCGACTTGGGAGTGGCCACGCGTCCGTGCTGCACGTGCCAGCGCAGGACGATCTGCGCAGGAGTCTTGCCCAACTCCCGGGCGGGCCCGGTCACAGCTGGGTTGCCGAGGAATCCGCCGTTGCGGCCCAGAGGGCTGTATGCAGCGGTGCGGATCCCGTGTTCGCGGTGGAAGGCGAGTTGCTCAGGCTGGCCATGCTCGGGGTCGATCTGCACCTGGTTGACCGGGACATCGAGTTCCGCTTCCTGCACAAGCCGCAGGTGGGCAGGCTTGAAGTTGGACACGC
The DNA here is from genome assembly GCF_058244265.1 of Arthrobacter sp. SE2. Lineage (NCBI taxonomy): Bacteria > Bacillati > Actinomycetota > Actinomycetes > Micrococcales > Micrococcaceae > Arthrobacter > Arthrobacter sp. SE2. The sequence continues at coordinate 58,945 of NZ_JBZAYA010000016.1, forward strand.
CCCAAGCGCGGATGGAGCCGTCGTCAACCAGTTGCTGGAGTCCTTCGCAGGCTTGGACGAATAGCCCCTGGGCCGGGTTGGGCCAGTGTACGAGGAACAGGTCCAGGTAGTCGGTGCCGAGACGCTTTGAGGCTCGGGCAAAGGCTTCGCGGACTCCTTTCCGGCTGTGCCACTGCGTATTGAACTTGGAGGTGAGGAAGAGTTCCTCGCGCTCAATTCCGCTGTGGAGGATACCTTCTCCGACGGCGGTTTCATTCCCGTAGTTCTCCGCCGTGTCGATATGCCGGTATCCGATGGTGATCGCCTGGCTCACGGCTGCAGCCGCATTCTCGCCCCTGAGGGGCCAGGTTCCCAATCCAATGAGCGGGATGTGCACGCCAGGGGCTAGTTCCGCCGTCGTGGTCATTTCAATGGTGCCGCTCATTTGTTACCTCCTCTTTCGAGGGTTGCGGTTGCCCTGAGTGTGCCGGCCGACGCCAGCACCGAATCCAAGGCGGACTTGAGACGGCGCGCCCACGCGAGTTCGCCGAATTCAGCCACGTGACGGTCCGACGGCACCTCCGCGCTGACCGGAAGGCCGTCCGGCAGTGCGGCAACGACGGCGGCAAGGTCAAAGTCGCCTTCGCCGGGCACCCCCCTCTCCGAGCGGGATTCGATGATGAGCTCTTCCCGGCTCGATGGCCGCATGGCTGGCCCGTCGCAAAGCTGCACCAGCGGTACCAATACTGCGTTGGCGCTAAGTTGGGTCCATTGATCGGCTTTCCCGGCGCTGTCTTTCCCACCACCATCGAAGCGGTTGAAGTGCAGGGTATCCACCACGATTTGGCAACCGGTCTGCCGGGCGATGTCCGCGGCCTGGGCGATCGACGCCACTGGCTGGTAGGAGATTGCTTCGAGGGTGGGAGTGATGCCGAAGCTGCGTCCATCCTCGGCCATCTGGGCTATGTTGTGCATGAGCCTGGCGGTGTCCGGATCGGCTGCCGCGACGGTGAGGGAGCCGGCGCCCAAGGCTTGTCCGGCTTCCATCATCCGAAGCCAGGCCTCCCGTTGCTCGCTGCCGTCCATCAGAAGGAATTCGATGTCGCGGACTGTCACTCCGGTGTCTTGCATGCGGTCCAGCGTGTCCCGCAGCATCGGTGAACCCGGCTGAAGGTCATAGGGCCGCTCGATGGGTGTCACGGGGCGGACCCGCACTCCGATGAAATCGAAGCCTGCCTCCGCGGCGATGCCCACCAATCGGGGCGGGGCGGTATCGAGAAGGGACAGCTGGGCGAGCCCAAGAGGCCGCGGAGTCTTGTCGATCATGATGCTGCTCCATTCAGGCTCAGTTCGTTGCGGTCAGCCACATTGCCGGCCAGAAGCGCGGCGATGCGTTGGGCCGCGTCGTAGCCGCTCTTGACGGCGTTGGAAGCAATGGCCGGCGTGTGGTCGACGACGGTTCCCGCAAGCGTGACGGGCACCCCGGCCGCGCGGCTCAGTTCAGCGTCGCGGTCCGCCGCGGATACAGAACCGTCCAAAGGAACCACCGAGCGTGAGACCAAGACCGGTCCCGGTGCGGCCAGCCATTCGCCGTCGGGCGGAAGGTCCGGACCGCTGATCCGGACCCGGGCGCCGTCGTACTCTTCGACGGTCGAGCCGAGCCGGATGCGGACCCGCGGGTTGGCCATCAGCCGGGGAACGGCAAGAATCTTGGCACGACGTCCGGATTCGGGGGCGATTGCTTTCTGGGGGCCAATCAGCAGGACCGCGGTTCCGCGGTCGGCCAAGGTGTCGGCAACGCTCATGGCAACCGAGTCGGCACCCCAGATGGTCACCGACTCCGGGACGTCTTGTCCGCCGAGAATCTCCGGATGGGCAGCGAGCCACTCGCGGACGTCAACGACGTTCGGGGAATTTCCGCCGGGGAAAGCGGCAGGCGGGAGGAGGCCCCCGGTGGCGAGCACGACGGCGTCTGCCGCAGTGCCGCGGACCAGTTCGCGGACGTTGGCAGTATCCACGTGCGTGCCGAGCCTGACGTCGATGCCGAGCCTGGCATTCTCCTCCGTGGACCAGTCCGCGAAACGGTGGAAATCCGGCGTTGACTTCATGTGCTCGGCCAGGGCAAACTGCCCGCCAGACCGGGCACCGTCGTCGAGCACTGTCACTTTCGCCCCGGCTTCGGCGAGTTCACGGGCAGCGGTGAGTCCGGCTGGGCCGGCACCCACCACCACGACGCTCGAACCCCGGCGGACGGCGGGAGTGGGGACCGGCAGGCGGGATCGGCCAACGGCGGGATTGACGGTGCAGGTCACTTGGCCTAGTCCAAGGTTGTCAATGCAGACGTTGCAGGCGATGCACGGGCGGTAACGCTCGCCGCGCAGCACCCCGCCTACGAATGCGGGATCGGCGTGGATGGCGCGGGCGAGGCTGACGAAGTCGCAGGTTCCCTCACGGAGGACTTCTTCGATGATGGCGGGAGAATTGAGGCGTCCGGCCATTCCGAGGGGCAGCCCGAACTGACGGTACGCCTCGGCATAGCTGGCGAGGATTCCGGGCTTCCATTCGCCGGACTGAACGATCCATTCACCGGCCTCGTAGCTACCGGCGGAGATGTCCAGGAAGTCCAGATGCTCCACGTGCGCCTTGGCGATGATCGCCACCTGTTGCCCCGCGCTGATTCCCTCGGGCGGACCTTCCACCACGGAGACCCGCATACCGACGACCGTGTCCGGGACCGCGGCCCGCACGGCATCGATGACCAGATTCATGAAGTGTTCAGGCGCGGCGAACTCGTCGGTGCGATGGTTGGAGATCGGCGACATGAACTGATGGATCAAGTAGCCGTGGGCCCCGTGAATGTTGATGACATCGAACCCGGCCTCCACCGCCCTGCGGGCAGCATCCGCGTAGGACTCCACGAGCTCATGGCACTCGGCGATGGTGAGTTCCCGCGGAACTTCGCCACCCGCCGTCGCGCACGGAACCGGCGACGGCGCGAGGTTCTTGAAGCCGGACAAAGCAGCTTGCGCTGTGCGCCCGCCGTGGTTGAGTTCGACGGCGGCAAGCGCACCTTCGGCGTGCAGTGCGTCGGTGAGTTTCCGCAGCCCGGGAATCGTCTCATCCGTGTGCAGGCCCAGTTGGTGGGTGCGGCCCTTGCCGTCGGCCCGGACGAACGTGGCCTCGGTGGTCACCAGGCCCAGCCCGGCCTTGGCCCGGGTAACAAGGTAGTCGATGTATTGGTCCGTGATGAAGCCCTCCGTGGTGCCGTAATTGCGCTCCATGGGCGCGGAGGCGAGTCGATTGCGGAGAGTTATCGGTGTGCGGCCGTTGCGGCCCAGCGTGAGAGGCAGGGCGGCATGGCGGGTGGTTTGTTCCATGTTCGTTCCTTAACAGGCAACCGGTGCCGGAATGCCGGGCAGCTTTTCCGCGAAACGCACCGGAAGGCCGGTCCGCGCTGATTCGTAAACGGCCAGCAGGATTCGGAGGGCCTTGGTGGCGTCCTGGCCTGTGATGGCGGGGTCCGCCCCGTCCCGGAGCGCCTTGACGAAGTCGCGGACCTGCGTGGTGTGGTGGGGGATGAGCTGACCGTTGATCGTGGCCAGGTCCACAATCGGCTCGATACCCTCAGGGTAGGCGGCCTGCGCAGTGATGGTTTCCGAGACGGCCCACAAGTCCACACGCGCGTCGCTGCCTTCGGGAAATTCGGTGAGGGACGCAGAGGCGCCTGTCTCGCCGGTGACCCGGAGCTGGACTCCCAAACTCGGGGATACCGCCGTCGAGGCTTCCAACGTTGCCATTGCACCCGAAGTGAAGGTGATGACGGCCGTGGCGGAGTCTTCCACCTCGATATGTTCCCCGTGCTTGTAGGTGTTGATCTTGCCGTAGACCTCCGCGACGTCCCCCATGAACCACTGGAGCAGGTCGATGTAGTGGATAGCCTGGGTCATCAGGACTCCGCCCCCGTCGTCGGCCCAGGTCCCGCGCCAGGAGTCACGGGAGTAGTACTCGGGTTCGCGATGCAGCATCACCGAGCATTGGCCCATGATCGGCCGGCCCAGGGTCCCGTCGTCGATGGCGGCCCGGATGCGCCGCGCCGCTGGCCAGAAGCGGCGCTGGAACAGGACACCCAGCTTCACGCCGGCGTCGTCGCAAGCTGCCACCATGCGTTCCGCTGAGGCCGGCTCTATGGCGATCGGCTTCTCGCAAAGCACGTGGACGCCCGCGGAAGCGGCCTTCAAAACCACGTCTTCGTGGGTGGGGTGCGGGGTGCAGACCGAAACGATGTCCAACTCAAGGGCGAGCAATTCATCGACAGTGTTGACTGCTTGCGGGATCCCCCAGGCTTCCGCCGTGGCGTGGGCCCGGTCCACGTCGATGTCGCACACGGCCACGATCTTCACATCGTCGACGGCGCTGAATGCTTGAAGGTGGTTGCGGGAAATTGCGCCGCAACCTGCGATTCCGACGCGAAGGATGCGGGCGTTTGTGGAGGCCGAGGGGCTCATCGGACGGGCCAACTTTCTCATGGTGGGGTGGGACGTTTGTCGGTTGGGTTAGTACGTGGCTCGGCCGCCGGAGAGGTCGAAGACGAACCCGGTGGTATATGAAGCTTCCGGCGAGAGGATGAACTCGATGAGCGAAGCTGCTTCCGCGGGGGTCCCGAACCTGCCCATCGGGATCTTGGCGGCCTGCGCCTTTTGCTGTTCTGCTGGCACCTCTTGGAAGAGCGGAGTGACCACATTGCCTGGAGCCAGGGCATTCACCGTGACTCCGGTGAGCGCAAATTCCTTCGCGAGCGATTTCACCAAGCCGAGGATGCCGGCTTTGCTGGCCGAGTACGCGGGCATGTTGATGACGCCTTCTTTGCCTGCCGTCGAGGAAATGTGGAGCAGCCGCCCATAGCCTGCTTCAGCCATCCTTGGCAAAACTGCCTGGGAGACGATGAATGCCCCTGTCAGGTTGATCTTCAGGATGCGTTCGAAATCGTCGATCGACGTCGACAACGCTGAGGCCACCGGCCCCAGGATGCCCGCGCAATTCACGACGGCGTCCAAGCCGCCCAACGTCCGGACGGCTGCGGAAACGGCAGCACCAACGGAAGCAGGGTCTGTCACGTCCATGGCGAGCGATCCGGCGTCGTGATCTCCAGGCCAGCATTCCGAAGGTAGGTCGGCTCCGATGACGGCAGCGCCGGAAGCCCTGAGCCGTTCCGCGGTGGCGAGTCCGATGCCGCTCGCTGCTCCAATCACGAGGCAGCGTGACTCTGCAATGGTGCGCGGTGCTGTTTCTGAATTCATTGTTCCCTCGGAGTCTCGGTCTTTCGGTGGATTCACGTGGGCTGCTATCCGGCGTCGGGGGATGAGTGAACCGCCTCCCGGAAGGCGGCCAGCATGCGGTCGGCGTCCGGGGCGATTCCGGTGAAGAGCTCAAACGCCGCGGCAGCCTGTCCAACCACCATTCGTCCGCCATCGAGCACGGCGCAGCCTTCGTCGCGGGCGGCCTTGATCAGTTGGGTCTCCAGCGGCCGGTAGATGACGTCCGCCACCCACAGTCCCGAGTGGATGAGGGCTGGATCGACCGGGATACCCGGGTGGCCGATCATGCCGATCGGCGTTGAATTGACCAGTCCGTCAGCATCCCGGACGCTCGCGGAAACGGAATCCGTGCGGGTGGCGGAGATGCGGCTCTCCGGAAAGTGTGGAGCAAGCCTTGCAATGAGGCTTTCGGCTTTCGCCGGATCGATGTCCGCGATCACCAGGTGCTTGGTTCCGGCACGAAGGAGGCCGAACGCCACGGCTGCTCCGGCTCCTCCTGCGCCTAGCTGAACCACCGAATTGGTGGCCGCGGCCGGGAGGCCAGTCCGAAAGCCTTCCATGAAGCCGATGTGGTCCGTGTTGTGGCCGAACGCCTTTCCGGCTTGGAAGGTGATGGTGTTCACGGCGCCCAGAATCCGGGCGTCGGGCGAGAGGCCGTCGAGGCCGTCCTGCACCAGCTGTTTGCTCGGGTGAGTGACATTGAGCCCGTCGTACCCGAGCTCCGCTGCGCTTCGTACCAGCGCGGCGGAACGCTCGGCCTGCTGGCCAATGATGTCAAGGTCGATGGTCCGGTAGGTGTAAAGCAGGCCCAGGCGGTCCGCTTCGACCTCATGGAGGCGGGGTGTCAGTGAGCCCGCGATTCCGGCGCCAAGCAATCCGACGAGATAGCGGTGGTTGGGACCGGCATCCCGCGCCGGCGAATGTGTCGGCATCATGCGACAACCTTGGCGGACTTGTCGGCTGACGGTTCCCGGAGTCCTTCGGTGGACTCCTTCAGGCCCAGCAGGGCGGTAGGTGTCTTGAAGGTCTCTGGACTTGCGACGGTCGCGATCGCCGAGATGATGCAGGCTGCTGCCGCAAAGGTGGCGACCGGAACCCAGTTGGCCTTGTCTCCACCGATGAGGAGTTCGGAGATCACCGGGGCGAAGCCGGCGAGCAGCAGGCCGAACATAAGGCTGATGGCCATGCCTGAGTACCGCACCTTGACCGGGAACTGCTCCGGAAAGTATGCCGGGTAAATGGAATTCGCTCCGGTGTAGGCAACTCCGATGAGCAGGATTCCGGTGAGGAAGATCAGCGGAACGTTCGAGGCGGACAAGGCTGCAAAGAACACGTAGACCATCACGATCTGCAGCACGAGGCCTGAAAGGAAGACGGGCTTGCGGCCGATCCGGTCTGAGAGGATTCCCGCCAACGGGCCTATGGCGACGGCCGTGAGGTTGGCCACCGCGATAACCGTGAGCATGATGCCCTTGTCCACTCCGACGACCGAAGTGGCGTAGGAGAGGGCGAAAACGTTGAGGATGGTGTTGATGATGGTGAAGAGGGACATCGCGGTGATGCGAATGACAGTGACCCAGTGGTGCCGGAACAAGGTGACGAGTGGAATCTTCACGACTTCGGCGTTTTCCTTGACCTCTTCAAAGACCGGAGGCTCTTCGAGGAGGCGCCGGAGAACGAAGGCAATGATGGTAACGATTGCGCTGGCGAGGAAGGGAATCCGCCATCCCCAGTCGAAAAGCTGGCTCTCCGGCATGGACGCCACGGGAATGAAAACGAGGGTGGAGAGCACGATGCCGAACATGATCCCGCTCATCGTCCAGCTCGTGTAGAAGCCGCGCTTCCTGTCAGGTGCGTGCTCCAGCGTGAGGGAACTCGAACCGGGCGATTCCCCTCCGGCCGAAAGTCCTTGGATGAGTCGAAGGACCACGATGAGGATCGGCGCAGCCATCCCCACTTGGTTGTAAGTGGGCAGGCAGCCAACCAGGAAGGTCGATGTTCCCATCAAAAGCAGAGTGAGGAGCAGCACCTTTTTCCGACCAAATTTGTCCCCGAGGTGTCCGCAGATGACTGCCCCGAGCGGACGGGCGACGTAGGCGACGCCGACGGTTGCGAACGACAACAACATCGCTGACGGGCCAGGGGCAAAGAACAGCTTCCCGAAGATGAGCGCGGCTGCTGAGCCGAAGATGAAAAAGTCGTAATACTCGAGGGCGCTTCCCACGAATCCGGAGACCGCCGCTACTTTGGCGTTGTTCCTGGGGCGTCTTGACGCCGATGTCGACATTGACATGGTGTTCCCTTCACGTGACCGGCACCGAAGCCGCTTGCCTCATGAATTCGGCTACTTTGCGGATATCGGTTCCACCGCGCTGTGCGGCTCATTCACCAGTGTGATGCCAAGCACTGTGTAAGTCCACGACTGAAATGATCTATCACTATGTGCTTTTCAGTCTCAATGTAGATGTTTCGCGGGTAGCCATGGGGCCGACAAAGGGGACATAGCTGAGGGCTCAGCCCAACGGGTCGGGAAAGATCTCCTCGATGACGGAAAGGACTGCTCCCAGCACGGCCGAGTCGTTTTCGGACGACCAGGCGATTGCATGATTCATATAGTGCTGGGGGTCATCCAGGGCCACATAGGTGGCGCCTGACGGAATGATCTGGGATATCCCGCTGCTCATCAGCGTGACCCCGACGCCGGCCGCCACAAAGGTCAGGACCATGTAGGGATCGGAAAGCTCTTGGACGATGCGGGGCCGGAACCCTGCGGCCATGCATGACGCGAGGAGGACTTCCGTCATGGAGGAGGAGCCGTCCGTCGGCGGTGAAATGAAATCGTCACCTGCCAGGCTTTGCAGCGGTATTGACTTCTCATGGGCGAGCGGATGATCCAGCGGAAGCACCGCCCCGATCGCCTCGCGGGCCACCAACCTGGCCGTGACAGAGGGGACCGGCGATTCGGGCATGCCAACGAAGGCGAGATCGAGGGTCCCGTTGGCGACGCCTGCCAATCCATCTGCCGTGCGCACCCGGCTGGTGAGGTCCAGCTCCAAGTCGGGGTAGCGCCGTCGTAATGCGCGGGTAAGGGGCGGGAGGGTCAGATGGTTCACCGCCCCTGAAAAACCTATGCGGACCTTCCCCCGGATGCCGGCGACCTCGGTCTGGGCAGCCTCGCGCGCCAAGCGCATCTCCCGAAGGACCCTGTATGCACGTGGCAAGAGCGCATGCCCGGCGGGGGTCAATGCCACACTGCGGGTGTTCCGCTCGAAGAGCCGCGTTCCCAGGTCAGTCTCGAGTTTCCGAATCGTCTGGCTCAAAGGGGATTGCGCCGTGTGGAGGCGAATCGCTGCGCGACCGAAATGGAGTTCCTCGGCAACTGCGACGAACGCCTCGAGCCATCGAATTTCGGTCATCCCACTCACGCACGCAGCTACGGCCGCGCGGCGAACCGCTCCAGCAGGTCCACGTGCCCGGACACAATCAACATGTCGCGGCCGGAAACCTTCGTGTCCGGCCGGGCATAGGTGAAGTCCTCGCCGGGGGATTTCACGCCGACAATGGTCACGCCGTACTTGGAACGGACCTTGGACTCATCCAAGGTGAAACCCACGGTTTCCTTGGGCGGGTACATTTTCACGATGGCAAAATCGTCGTCGAACTCGATGAAGTCCAGCATGCGCCCGGAGACCAGGTGTGCCGCACGGACGCCGGCGTCGGCCTCGGGGTAGATGACGTGGTTGGCGCCGATGCGGGTGAGGATCTTGCCGTGTGAGGCAGTGATCGCTTTCACCCAGAGGTGTTCGATGCCCAGATCCACGAGGTTCACCGTGATCAGCACCGAGGACTCGATCGACGTTCCCACGCCCACCACCGCAGAGCTGAATTCCTGGGCGCCGAGCTGGCGGAGTGCATCGATGTTGGTGGCGTCCGCCTCGACTACATGGGTCAGCACGGAAGCCCAATTCTGGACGAGCGTGCGGTCCCGCTCGATGGCCAGGACTTCGCGTCCCTGCTTGACGAGCTGCTCGGCGGTGGCTGCACCGAATCGGCCCAAGCCGATCACCAGCACGGGCGCGTTGTGCGCCGGCCGGTTGGGGGCGCCTGTTGAATTAGCCAATGATCGGCCTCTCTTCCGGATAATGGAATAGCTGCCTGCGCTGGCGGAGGGCCAGGGCGGAGGCAAGGGTTATGGTGCCGATGCGGCCGGCAAACATGAGGGCGGCGAGAACGTAGACGCCCGACGGCGGCAGCTCGGCGCTGAGGTTCGTGCTAAGTCCCACGGTTGCAAAGGCTGAAATGGTTTCGAAGAGCACCCGGTCCAGGCTGGCGCCGCTGATGGCCAACAGCAGGAATGCGGATGCGCACACCAAGGTGGCACCGGCGACGATCACCGAGATGGCTACCCGCATGGTGCCTTCGGGGATCGTGCGCCCGTAAACTTTTACGTCGTCGTCGCCCCGGGCCTCAGCGACGATGGCGAGGAACATGACCGCAATGGTGGTCACCTTGATGCCGCCCGCCGTCGACGCCGAACCACCGCCGGCGAACATGAGCGCGTCCGACAGGAGCCTCGTGGTGGAATCCATATGGCTCTGGTCAACCAAGTTGAAGCCGCCGGAGCGCGTCATCACCGAGGCGAAAACGGAATGCGTGATCTTGTCCCCAAAGCTCATGTTGGCGATGGTGTTGGTGTTGTCCCATTCCATCAAGGCCCAGAGGACTGCGCCGGCAACGAGGAGAATCAGGGAAACCTGGATGGTGAGCTTGGTGTGGAGGCTCCACTTCTTCCAATTGAGGCCGTGCCGTCGGAGCACCAACATGACCGGGAAGCCGAGGCTGCCAAGGAACACGCCAAGCATGAGCGGCACAAGAATCCACAGATCCGCCTCGTACGGCACGATTCCGTCGGAATGGGGTGTGAAACCGGCATTGTTGAAGGACGAGATCGAATAGAAGACCCCGTGCCAGACGGCCTGCCAGAAGTCCTCTCCGAGTGTCAGGAACCGGGGAATCATCGCGACGGCCAGTACGGCCTCGATGGTCACGGACGTCGAGATGACGATCCGCAACAATGTACCCACTTCGCCGAGGCGCCCGGCGTTGTTCATGGCCTCCTGGGCAATGAGCTTGCCCCTCACGCCCAGCCGTTTGCTGACCATGAGGGCCAGGAGGGATGCGAGTGTCAGGGTTCCCAATCCACCCACGAAGATGCCCACGAGAATCACTAGCTGGCCGAAGAAGGTCCAGTGCGTCGCCGTCGACACAACCGTCAAGCCAGTTACGCACACGCTTGAGACAGCGGTGAACAGGGCTTGGTGGATGGGAGTGACCGAACCGTCAGCCGATGCCGCCGGCAGGGAAAGCAGCCCGGTGAACAAGAGAATCGCGAAGACGTACGCCGTCAGCGCCAATCGCGCCGGTGAGGAGTTGGCGATGTTGTCGATGAAGTCGCGGATACCCGTGAAAATCCACAGGCCTCCCCGCTCCGGCTGGACGGTTTGCCAGCTGGCCGGGTCTCGGGACCTCGACTGGCTCTGAGTCATGGCAGTGCTGTTCGCTTCTGGTCGATTGATTCTGCTTTCCTGAGTAGTAAACCACTAATCGCCTGCTGTAACGGGGCAGGTGCGTCCCCGCCGCTCGGGTAGCCTGTCATTGATGACTTCCTGGGCAGGCCTCCGTCCGTCCCCGCTGCCAACGACGGTGGCGTGGGATCCCGCCATGACCGCATACAATTTCGGTCCCTCGCATCCGATGGCCCCCGCGCGGCTGGAACTGACGGCCAGGCTCGCAGCGGCGCTCGGACTCTTCGACCTGGAGCATGTGTCCGTCCAAGCGCCCGAGGTCGCGTCCGACGTCGAACTCCAGGCAGTGCACAGTGCCGAATATGTCGCCGCAGTGCGGCGTGCAAGCGAAGACCCGACGACGCCGGACCCCGAACGCGGGCTCGGCACCGAAGATGATCCCGCTTTTGCCGGAATGCACGAAGCCAGCGCCCGGCTTGCCGGAGGGTCGTTGCTCGCGGCCGAGGCGATCCTCTCCGGGACCGCGGTCCGCGCCGTCAACTTCGGCGGCGGCATGCATCACGCCTCCCGTGGGCGTGCCAGCGGCTTCTGTATCTATAACGACGCCGCACTCGCCGTGCAGAGGCTGCTCGACGGCGGTGTCCGGCGGGTCGCGTACATCGACGTCGATGCCCACCACGGCGACGGCACCCAGAGCATCTTCTGGAACGACCCCAGGGTCCTGACGATTTCCCTGCACGAAAGTGGCCTCTCGTTGTTCCCCGGAACGGGATTCGCCAACGAGATTGGCGGACAGGACGCCCTGGGCACGGCCGTCAACGTGGCGTTGCCTGCGTGGACGGGCGACGCCGGGTGGCTGCGCGCGTTCCACGCCGTGGTACCTCAACTCGTGCAGGCCTTCGAACCGGAAGTCATCGTGAGCCAGCATGGCTGCGACTCCCACAAACTCGATCCCCTCACGCACCTCAACCTCAGCGTGGACGGCCAACGCGAGGCGGCCACCGCCGTCGCTGGCCTCGCCGCCAGGTTCTGCGAAAACCGGTGGATCGCCACCGGGGGAGGGGGCTACGACATCACGGGAGTGGTACCGCGCACGTGGAGCCATTTGATAGGCATCGTGGCCCAACATCCCGTCCAGCTGACGGCTCCGGTCCCGGAGGCTTTCCGGAGCTATGTCAGGGAGAAGTACGGGGAAACGGTTCCGGAACTCATGGGCGACGGCGTGGACACGTGGTGGCGTTCGTGGGAGGTCGGGTATGACCCCGCGGACGCCGTGGACCGCACCATCATCGCCACCCGCAAGGAGATCTTCCCGCTCTACGGGCTGGACCCCTGGTTCGACTGATGGTTGTTCCGCTGGTCGGCGCAAAGCCGGGGAACGGCACGCGCAGAGGCGAAATAGTTGATGCCTTTTGGCGTATATGTCGCTAGGGTGGGAGGCATGGTGACTGACGACGTATTTGCCGTCATTGCTGAGGCAACCCGGCGTGACATTCTGGTTTCCCTCCGCTCTGGGGATAAGGCTGTGGGGGAACTGGTGGAGGAGCTCGCAGCGAGCCAGCCCACCATTTCAAAGCATCTGAAGGTACTCCGCGAGGCGGATCTCGTCAGCATGCGCGCGCAGGGACAGAAACGCTATTACGCGTTGAACCCGAAGCCGCTCGCCGGGGTTGCCAGCTGGCTGGAGACGTTCGACGTCGGTCCCGCGAAGCCCGCGGCCGAGGCCGCCACGCCGGCACGCAGCCCGCGGCCCCGTACGGTTGGGCAGGGTGCAGCGGGCCAGCCGGGTGCCGCGCGGACCCAGCCAGACGGCGAGCCGCTCGCTTCTCCGGCGAGCACCGACGTCGAGCGCTTGCCTGAAACCGTTCCCGCCACCGGAGCTGTTGCCCCCGTCGCGGGTATCGACGACACCAGGCCGCAGCAGATCGGCCGTACGGTTGGCCGTGCGGCCACCAAGGCTGCGGACCTCTTGGCGAACCTGCCGAACCTACCCAATCTGCCGAAGTTCGGGCGGAAGAAGTAGCGGCAAACCGGGGTGATCCCGGTCACGCTGCCATTTGACCCTGGCGGATGATTTCCTTGAAACTCCGCGCTTTTCGCGGGCCTGTGCCCTGAGCGCTGTTTGGTCGTAATCGGTTCGGATGGAGACTGCCGCGCGTCTGATGCGAGCATGGGCGGGATTGTACGCAGACCCCGCCGTTCGGCGCAGAAGTTGTAGGGAGTCACATGGATTCGAGGCTGGAAGCAGTCCGGGACACCGTCTTGGCGCGGAACCCGGGCGAGCTGGAATTTCACCAGGCCGTCACTGAGGTCTTCGAAAGCCTCGGCCCGGTACATGACAGGCACCCGGAATTCCTCGAAGGCGCCGTCCTTGAGCGCCTGTGCGAACCGGAGCGCCAAATCATCTTCCGCGTGCCGTGGACCGACGACGCCGGACGCGTTCACGTGAACCGCGGTTTCCGCGTCGAGTTCAATTCAGCCTTGGGCCCCTATAAGGGCGGACTGCGCTTCCACCCCTCGGTCTACCTGGGCATCGTCAAGTTCCTCGGGTTCGAGCAGATCTTCAAGAATGCACTGACGGGCATGCCTATCGGTGGCGGCAAGGGCGGCTCGGACTTCGATCCCCGGGGCCGGTCCGACGCCGAAATCATGCGCTTTTGCCAGTCCTTCATGACCGAGCTGTACCGCCACATCGGCGAATACACGGACGTTCCTGCCGGCGACATCGGCGTAGGAGGCCGCGAGATCGGCTACCTGTTCGGCCAATACAAGCGCATCACTAACCGCTACGAGTCGGGCGTGCTGACGGGTAAGGGAATGTCGTGGGGCGGCTCCCTCGTCCGTCCGGAAGCCACTGGTTTCGGCACGGTCATCTTTGCCCAGGAGATGCTCAAGACCCGGGGCCGGTCCTTCGATGGCCAACGTGTGGTGGTCTCCGGTTCGGGCAATGTGGCCATCTACGCCATCGCTAAAGCCCACGCACTTGGCGCCACCGTGGTCGCCTGTTCTGATTCCGCCGGTTATGTGGTTGACGAGGCCGGCATCGATGTCGCGCTGCTCCGCCAGATCAAGGAAGTCGAACGGGGCCGCCTCACTGAATACGCAGAGCGCCGCCGTGGGGCCAATTATGTGGCCGGCGGCTCGGTCTGGGACGTCAACGGCACCGTTGCCCTGCCGTGCGCGACGCAAAACGAGCTCGACGCCGACGCCGCGGCCAAACTCGTCAGCAACGGCCTGCAGGCAGTCGCCGAAGGCGCCAACATGCCCTCCACCCGTGAAGCCGTTGCCGTTTTCCAGGACGCAGGCATCCTGTTTGCCCCGGGCAAGGCAGCCAACGCCGGTGGTGTGGCGACGTCGGCATTGGAGATGCAGCAGAACGCAAGCCGCGATTCCTGGTCCTTCGAGCACACGGAAGCTCGCCTCACGGAAATCATGGTGGGCATCCACGATCGTTGTGCCGAAACCGCGGAGGAATATGGTGCGCCCGGCAACTACGTCCTGGGTGCCAACATCGGCGGCTTCGTGAAGGTCGCCGACGCCATGTTGGCGCAGGGCCTCATCTGACCCCAAAGCACGCGCACCCACCCGCGCCATCTTGCCCACCCCACCCCAACTAACTCGCATTTGTTGTCGTTTTGACGCCTCTAAACGACACCTACTGCGAGCTAGTTGGGGGGAGGGGGCCGCAGGTCATGCGCCCAGCAGGCGCACGTGGTCCGGGTTGAGTTCCGAAATCTTCGTGACTCCGAGCAGGGCCATGGTGCGCGCCATATCCTTCTCCAGGATCTGGATGGTGCGGTCCACGCCCGCGCGCCCGCCGGCCATGAGCCCATAGAGGTACGCGCGGCCGATCAATGTGAAGTCGGCACCGAGGGCTAGGGCTGCCACGATGTCGGCGCCACTCATGATGCCGGTGTCCAGGATGATGGCCGCGTCGCTGTTGTCCGCCTTCAGCGCCGCGGAGACCTCCGGCACGAGGTGCAGCGGAATCGGAGCCCGGTCCAGTTGGCGGCCGCCGTGGTTGGAGATCACGACGCCGTCCGCGCCGTGGTCCACCACCTTGCGGGCGTCTTCCACCGTCTGGATGCCCTTGACGACGAGCTTGCCCTTCCAGGTTTCACGCAGCCAGTCGAGGTCGTCGAAGGTCAGGGTGGGATCGAACATGGAGTTGATGAGGTCGGCCACGGTTCCCGTGTAGCGGGAGAGCGAGGCGAAAGTCAGCGGCTCGTGCGTGAGGAAGTTGAACCACCATGCGGGCCGGTACGAGGCATCCAGGACGGTCTTCACGGTCAGCGCCGGCGGAATGGTCATGCCGTTGCGGACGTCCCGCAGCCGGGCGCCGGCGACGGCGGTGTCCACCGTGACCATGAGGGTGTCGTTTCCGGCCTTGGCGGCACGCTCGATCAGTTCCAGGGAACGGTCGCGGTCCGTCCAGAGGTAGAGCTGGAACCAGTTGCGGCCATTCGGAGCAGCGGCGGCCACGTCCTCGATGGAAGCCGTGCCCATCGTGGAGAGGGTGTACGGAATACCGGCCGCTTCCGCCGCCTGCGAGCCCGCGTACTCACCCTCCGACTGCATCATGCGGGTGAACCCCGTTGGCGCGATGCCGAACGGAAGCCGGGATTCCTTGCCCAGGATCTCAGTCCTGAGATCGATGCTGGAGACGTCGCGCAGGATCCCCGGCCGGAACTCGATGTCCTGGAAAGCCTGGCGGGCCCGGCGAAGGGTGATCTCCGCCTCCGCTGCACCATCCGTGTAGTCGAACGGAGCCTGGGGAGTGCGTCGCTTCGCCATGTCCCGCAGTTCCCAGATGGTGGATGCGCGGCGCAGCTTCGCCGCGTTGCTGAACTCGGGCTTCTTGAACTTCATGAGCGGCGCCAGGTCCGCGTATTTGGGCACCCGGCGCTTGAGTGCTGCGGGGCGCCCGACGGCGGCGGGGACGTTCGCGGGCACCTCAAGGGAAGGGGCGTTGCTCGGCTGGACGGTCTGCGTCATGGTGCTGTCTCCAGTGTGCTTGTGTGGTTAGACCACACTCTATGCCATGTGGTCCAACCACATCAACTACTATTTATCCATGCGAACGCACGAGCTCGTCCTGAGTTGGATCGAAAAGCAATTGTCCGACGGGCATTTGGTGCTTGGTGGACGGCTTCCCGCTGAGCGGGCGCTGGCCGAACAGCTGGAAGTCTCAAGGACGTCGGTCCGCGAAGCCATCCGGATCCTGGAAGCCATGGGCGTGGTGCGGGCAGGTGTCGGCTCCGGCAAGGATGCCGGGACGGTGGTCATCGCGGAGCCGGCCACGGCTCTCGGCTCCGCGCTCCGCCTTCACGTAGCCACGCAGCATTTGCCCGTCGCCGACATCGTGGAAACGCGGGTCCTGCTCGAATCATGGGCGGTATCCCGCGCCAAGGCCGACGCCCCCGAACTCGGGGAAGCAGCGAGGCTCCTGGATGAAATGGAGTCGAGTGCCGCCGTCGACGACTTCCTCGCGCTGGACGTCGCCTTCCACTTGGCCCTGGCGGAAGCCGCGGGAAATGCCGTGGTCAGCACCATCATGGGCTCGCTCCGCGAAGCAATTGAGGGGTACGCCGCGGCGCTCACGGCGAACCTGCCGGATTGGGAAAGCACTGCCCGTCGCCTGCGGTCCGAGCACCGCGCCATCTTGGAGGCAGTGAACGACGGCGACGGCGGCCGGGCAGCGACGCTCGTTGCAGCACACATCGAGGGGTACTACCGTGAAGCCGGACTGGGGCTGGCCCCCGTCAAACCTAGGCCTTGACGGGCCCGGTGCTGCCCCTGAGCTCAATCCGCGGCGGGAAGTAGTTCGTGGGGGAAGCGGCGTCCTTGGTCTGGATCTGCTCCCGCATGCGGCGCCACGCAAGGTCCCCGAGGTCGGAGATCGGCACGGCTGCGGTGGTTAAAGGAGGCATGGTGTACCGGGCGAAGGGCATGTCGTCGAAACCGGTGAGCGACAGGTCTTCCGGCACGCGGATCCCGCGCTGGCTCAGTCCGCTCAAGAGGCCCATCGCCGCGACGTCGTTGAAGACGAGGATCCCGGTGGCCCCGCACGAGGCGACGGCATCGCTTGACTCGAATCCGGCGTCGAACGTGTTGCCTCCAGGAATGAACTGCAACTCGACGTTCGGAAATTCTGCGGTGAACTTCTCAAGCCCGCGGAGGCGCTGCACGTTCGAGGCGCTTCGGTCCGGTCCGGTGAGGTAGGCCAGTTTGCGGTGGCCCAGCTCCACCAGATGGGCGGCGAGTTCCTGGATGCCTTGGCCGTAGTCCACCACGAGGCTGGGGGTCGGCACCGACTCGGTGGTCCGGTTGATGAGGACGAGCGGATAGAGCGTGGGGGCGAGTTCTTCCAATTCCTCGTCGCTCATGCGGGGGGCGCAAAGAACGACGCCGTCGCATCGCCTCCGCGCTTCCCCGGCGAGGATCGCTTCTTCGCTGGAGACTTCGGACGAGTCCGCGATCAACACGCGGTAGCCGTCGCGGGCCGCGGCAATACTCAGTCCGCGGAGAATGGCCTGGAATGTGGGGTTGGACAGGTCCGGCACCACGATTCCGATAGTGTCGGTTTTTCCCAGGGCCAGGCTGCGGCCTACCGGGTTCGGCTTGTACTTCAGCTCCAAGGCGGCCGCGCGCACGCGAGCGGCAATGTCCGCGTCCACGGTGGTATTTCCGTTCATGACGCGGGAAACCGTGGCATGCGAAACACCGGCCATGGATGCCACATCTGCGATGCCCACCCGCCGGGTGTTCCTTCTGCCTGGCATGGTTTCCTTCCTGGAGCTGGGGCCGCCCTGTTCCAACGCGGCCGGGACATTTGTTCTGAGGTGAAGTTTATATTGCGTGGGGAAACGGTTTCCCTTGATGTCGTTGCATTTCAATTTGCGGGCATCCGGAGCCTGAGGTTATGGTTTGGCTATGACTAAGCGTTGGTATGCGTATTTTTCGTTGGCTCTGGAGGGGCCCGCGTCTAACTGACACGCATCCAACTTTCCTTCAGAGCCAACAGGGCAGAGATGATTCTCTGCCCTTCGCCATTTCCAGGCGGGCTCTGAGCAGGGTCCGCACCTCTTTCGGAACAGGACCCCTTTCATGACCAGCATCGCCGCAGAGCACACCACACATAACGTCGACGTCGAGAATTCCCGCGCCAAGTCGACGTCGAACTTGCGCGTCAGCCGCTTCGAGCCGCTCCCCACTCCGCTGGAAATCAGCGCGGAACTGCCGCTTGACGCCAAGTCCGCCGCTGTCGTCGAACGCGGACGCGACGGAGTCCGCGCCATCATGGACGGCGTTGACGATCGCCTCCTGGTGATCGTGGGCCCTTGCTCCATCCACGATCCGAAGGCCGGCCTGGAATACGCACGCCGGCTGGTCAGCCAGGCCGAGAAACACAAAGAAGACCTTTTGATCGTCATGCGGGCGTACTTCGAGAAGCCGCGCACCACGGTTGGCTGGAAGGGCCTCATCAACGATCCCCACCTGGACGGCAGCCACGACATCGCGGCCGGACTCCGTGCGGCGCGTGGATTCCTTCAGCTGGTCACGGCCCTGGGCCTGCCGACCGCCACCGAATTCCTGGAACCCATCAGCCCGCAATACATGGCTGACCTCGTGGCGTGGGGCGCCATCGGTGCGCGGACCACCGAGAGCCAGATCCACCGTCAGCTCGCTTCCGGACTGTCGATGCCGATCGGCTTCAAGAACGGGACCGACGGCGACCTCCAGGTAGCGATCGATGCCTGCGGTGCTTCTGCAGCGCCCCAGGCATTCCTGGGGATCGACGGCGATGGCCGCGCCGCCTTGGTGGCGACTGCGGGCAACCCGGACACCCATGTGATCCTGCGCGGTGGCCGCAAGGGTCCGAACTACGCCGCCGAGCAAGTCGCTGTTGCGTCGGAGAAGCTCTCGGCGAAGGGGCTGAATCCGCGCCTGATCGTTGACGCGAGCCACGCCAACAGCGGCAAGAGCCACCATCGGCAGGCCGAAGTCGCCTTGGAGATCGGTGCGCAGTTGGATGATGACGTGGCTTCGCCGATCGCCGGCGTCATGCTGGAGAGCTTCCTTGTCGGAGGGGCGCAGAACCTGGATGTGGAGCGGCAGTCTGCTGGCGAACAAGAGTTGGTGTACGGCCAGAGCGTAACGGACGCCTGCATGGAATGGGACGTCACGGTGTCCGTCCTGGACCAGTTGGCGGCCTCGGCCCGCAAGCGTCGGGTGGCTGCTTCCAACTAAGTGAAACCTACTCTCCAGTTGGCCGAAAGACTTTCACTTTGGTACCAGCAGCCTCTAGAGTATCTAGCACATGGTTGTTTGATGGCTCAGCATCGGCACACCAGGTAATGAAAGCTGGGGTTCGCCGCTAACCGCTGAGAGCAAAGGAATATGGAGAAATGTCCGCAGAGACTAACTTCTCGAACGCGCGTTTCATGACAGTGGCTGAAGTTGCCGAAGTCCTCCGGGTTTCCAAAATGACCGTGTACCGTCTGGTCCACTCGGGAGAATTGCCGGCCGTCCGTTTTGGACGATCATTCCGGGTCCCCGAAGAAGCCGTGAGCCAGTACCTCAAGGGCGCGGTCGTCGACGGACACTCGGAGACGGCTTGAGTCCTGCCTGGTTCCCGAAGGGGCCGGCGGTCATCGGGTGCCCCCGATAAGCGGTACCCTGTTAAGGAACGTTTTACGTCATTGTAAGAATCTGTCAGTTGTAAAGTCTGTTGCTCAGTTCAAGGACCTCACCCAGCAGACAGAATCTCAATCTAGTTTGGTAAGGAACTTACGTGGGTTCAGTTATTAAGAAGCGCCGCAAGCGTATGGCCAAGAAGAAGCACCGCAAACTGCTTCGTAAGACCCGCCACCAGCGTCGCAATAAGAAGTAGAGATACTTCCTACAGCGTGAATGCCCGTTGCCTCTCAAGGCGGCGGGCATTTTTGCGTCCATCCCCCGGAGACGCTCGCTCACTTATATCGGTCGTTTCGACGACGCTCGCTCAGCTATGTGGATCGTTTCGACGACGCTCGCTCAGGTATGTGGGTCGTTTCGACGACGCTCGCTCAGCTACGTGGATCGTTTCGACGACGCTCGCTCAGGTATGTGGGTCGTTTCGACGACGCTCGCNNGCTCAGGTATGTGAGTCGTTTCGACGACGCTCGCTCACGTATGTGGGTCGTTTTCCCTGGAGGGCTTGTTTGTGAGCGGGCGTCGGGC
This sequence comes from Arthrobacter sp. SE2, assembly GCF_058244265.1. Taxonomy (NCBI): domain Bacteria; kingdom Bacillati; phylum Actinomycetota; class Actinomycetes; order Micrococcales; family Micrococcaceae; genus Arthrobacter; species Arthrobacter sp. SE2. The sequence goes on from NZ_JBZAYA010000016.1 coordinate 78,986, forward strand.
TGGAGGGGCTTGTTTGTGAGCGAGGGTTGCTGGAGAGGCGGCTATAAGTGAGCGAGGGTTGCCTGGGTTAGGCCCTCGGGCTGCGGAACTTGGAGAAGCCCCGCCACAAACCGTAGACGGCGCCACCGACGGTCGCGGCTTTGAGGCCGAGCGTGGCTGCCCGGCGGCCCGACCGGAAGTCGTAAACGGGCCAGTTGTTCTCCCGCGCATGGCGGCGAAGCCCGGCGTCGGGATTGATGCACACCGGGTGGCCCACCAAGGTGAGCAGCGGGATGTCGTTATGTGAATCGCTGTACGCCCAACAGCGCTTCAAGTCCAGGCCTTCTTCGTCCGCTACGCGCTGCACAGCCACGGCTTTGGCCGGTCCGTGGAGGATCTCGCCCACGAGTCGGCCCGTGTACGCGCCATCTTCGACTTCGCCGACGGTACCCAGGGCCCCGGTCAGGCCGAGCCGCGTGGAAATGACAGTGGCAACTTCGATGGGCGTCGCCGTCACGAGCCAGACCTTTCGGCCAACACGCAGGTGCTGTTCTGCCAGGGCCTTGGTACCGGGCCAGATCCGCGACTCGATCATCTCGTCGTAGACCTCTTCGCCCAGCTCCTTGATCTCGGACACCTTGATACCGGCCGCGAGGATCAGCGCGGAATCCCGGACGGAATGGACGTCCTCCATTTTTTCGCCCCGTAGGACGAACTTGAACTGTTTCCAGGCAAAACCCGCGGCTTGCGAGAGTGTGAAGGCCTTGCGTTCATACATCTTCCGGGCGACGTGGAAGAGGCTGGCACCCTTCATGAGGGTGTTGTCGACGTCGAAGAATGCGGCTTCGCCGTGTTGCTGCGTTGCAGTCGGCGCGGTGGCCACAACGGCGTTCTTCTCGACGGGCATGCCTTGAGTCTAGTCAATCGCCCGGCCCCCTGCCGTTCGCGACGGCCGTGCCGACGTTGAAGCGATACCGTTGAACCATGCCAAATCCCGACGTCGTACTCCTCACCAAAGCTGACTGCCACCTTTGCGCCGCGGCGCGTGACGCCGTCGAACGCGTGACCTCAACCCTCGGGCTCACGTGGACGGAACAGTCGATCGACACTGACCCGGTACTGCGCGAGCGCTACGCCGAGGAGATCCCGGTGGTCTTCGTGGACGGAATTCAGCGGGATTTCTGGAAAATCGACGAGGCCCGATTGGTGCGGGTCCTGAAGAAGGCCATCGCCGCCTGAACATGCGTGCAGAGCTTTGTTGGCAATAGAGTGGGAAAACAAAGCGACGCAATGGAGAAGAACGTGACTGCGCTGGAACCGTCCGCCGAAGCTGTACCCGGGGACAAGGACTCTGCCGCGAAGCAGATACCGCCCGCGGCTGTGGCCCGCATGACGCTTTACCTGCGCGCTCTGAACTCCCTCCTGGGCGAAGGCGTGGAACGGGTTTCCTCCGAGGCTTTGGCTGAGGCGTCGGGAGTCAGTTCGTCTACGTTGCGCAAAGACCTCTCCTACGTCGGCTCCTATGGAACGCGTGGCGTGGGATACGAGGTCCAGTACCTGAGCCGGCACATCGCGGCGGCGCTCGGCCTGACACACGACTGGAAAGTGGCCATTGTGGGCGCCGGAAACCTTGGCAAAGCCTTGGCCAGGTACGGCGGATTCGAGTCGCGTGGGTTCGACGTGGTGGCGATCCTCGACGCCGATCCCATGATCATCGGGAACGAAGTCGGCTGGCTGCGGGTCAGCGACGCCGCCAATCTTGAAACGGTCCTTCAGCGGACCGGCACCAACATGGTTGTCCTGGCCCTTCCCGCAGCGGTGGCACAGGATGTCTGCGACCGCGTGATCAGCGCCGGTATCCGCAGCATCCTCAGCTTTGCTCCAGTGCTGCTCCAGGTTCCGCCCTACGTGAATCTGCGGAAGGTGGACATGGCCACTGAGCTTCAGATCCTGGCGTATCACGCACAACGGGCGCAGACCCCGGGCCAAGCCATTTAGGCCGGACCGGGTCTGCGCCCGTTGTTGGTTTTGTTCTTGGCTATATGCCCTGTGGCCGTTTGCCGTCTGGCCTAGCGGCCGTAAGGCGCCTGGCCGTAGGGGTTCGCGAACGGCTGGGCTTTCCGGAAATACGGCGCCGAGGCCGGCAAGTACAGCAGCACGATCGCGGCGATGCCCAGAAGGATGGTGATGGTGCCCATGCCGATCTGGGTCAGGCCCAGCAGGGAAATTGCGGCAAAGACCGTGCCCAGGATGCGGGCCCAGTTCTTCCCCTTGCGGATATTGAATGCAACGAGTGCGTAGAGTCCGGCAAAGATCACCGAGAAAACAACCAGGACGGTGACCAGAATGTTGATAAAGCTGCTGGTGTCTATGCCTGAAGCGCTGGTTCCCTGCGCCGAAAGGGCCTGATCCAACATGCTCTTGCCTGCCGGTGAGTTCAGCGTGGCGATTGTGAAAGGAATGCCGATCAAGGTCAGCAAACCTGCGGCAAGCATGAGCCAGAAGGAGATGTTGACTAGTTGCGGGACTCCGGACGTCGCAGCGGGCTGCTGGCTCGGCCAGGCGACCGGTCCGCCCTGGCCGTACTGCGGGACGGAAGGCTGGCCGTACTGCGGCTGCTGTGGTGCCTGCTGGCCGTACTGCGGTGCCTGCTGCCCGTACTGAGGCGCGGAAGGCTGGCCGTAAGGGGGCTGCTGACCCTGCTGCGGAGCCTGCTGCCCGTACTGCGGCGCGGAAGGCTGGCCGTACTGGGGAGCTTGCTGGCCGTATTGCGGCTGCTGACCCTGCTGAGGTGACTGCTGGCCGTATTTCGGCTCCTCAGGGGTGGGATTCTCGCCGGGAGTGGACGGCGGGTACGGAGGGGTGCTCATGGCATTCCTTTGCGTGTCGACTGCAGATACGGCTGCCGGGTGCAACGTGCCCTGCCCCCAGCTCGGCTTAATTCCACCGTACCCCGACGGCACAGTGCTGGTGATGATTCACGGGAAGAATTCTCGCCGAACAAGCTTCGGCGGATCCTCCGTGAACGGAGCGAGGACAAACGGAAGGCCGCGGGGTCCTCCCGGGACCGGCCGCGGCCTTCAGTTATGGGTACTGGGTTGTCCGTTATACGAAGTGCTTCCTGGGCTCCGGAAGCCACATCAAGACCGCAGCCGCGACGGCTACCGCCGATCCGATGAAGTTGAGGTTAAGGGTAACCACCTGGACCAGAAGGGAAATTACCGCGAACGCTCCGAGGATGGTCAGGACAAGTCGCGCCCAGCGGGAACCCTCTTTGAGTCGAATGGCAATGAAGATGTAGAGGGCTGCGAACACCAGGCTGAAAATCAGGCCCACAATGCCAGGGCCCACCATCATCTCGCCGAAGAGGCCGCGCATCGTGAAGATGTTCAGGAAGCTGGCAACAATACCCAAGGCGGCAGCCGCGACCCACAACCAGTAGGAGATGGTCAGCTGCTGCGGCACTCCGGTGGTGTCCCGAAAGCGCTGCGCGATGTTGTTGAAGTCGAGTCCAAAAGTGTTCCGCGCCGGGGCCGCGTAGCCGAGCCCTGCCGGCGGAGCGGTATTCGGACCCGCTGGCATGCCGTAGGCGGGTTGGCCCTGCTGCTGGTATCCGGGAGCGGGCTGCTGGTAAGAGGGGGGCGCTTGGTAAGAAGGAGGTGCTTGGTATCCCTGCGGAGGCTGGTAACCCGCAGGAGGGACATTGCCGGGCTGCGGTGGCTGGGCTCCGGGCTGCTGAGGCTGAGGAGCTTCGTTTGGGTTACTCATGGCATCACTTTAGACCTGAGGTTTAAGGATTCATAGGAAATTCTTGGCTAATTCGCCGCTAAGTATCGGCTTTCACCCGAACAATAGGCGGGTGACACCGCGAGCAAAAATGGCGCCTCCTGGGCTGCACACGCAATCGTGTGCGGCCCCGAAGGCGCCATTCAGTCCGGGAGCCCGGAGGATTTGGAACCTGGGATCAGGCGGCAGGTGCGATGAAAGCCAGTTCGAGGTTGATGACAACCTTGTCGCTGACCAGCACGCCGCCGGCCTCAAGCACTGCGTTCCAGGTCAGGCCGAAGTCCTTGCGGCTGATAGTGGTCTCACCGGAGACGCCTGCGCGGGTGTTGCCGAACGGGTCAACGGCCACGCCGTTGAACTCGGTCTCGATGGTGACCTCTTTGGAGACGCCCTTGATGGTCAGGTCGCCCACGAGGTCGAAGCTGTCACCGTTGGCCTTGACGTGGCGGGAGACGAAACTGATTTCCGGGAACTTCTCCACATCGAAGAAGTCCTCGCCCTTGACGTGGCCGTCGCGGTTGGCGTCGCCCGAGTCGAAGCTGGCGGTCTGGATGGTTGCTGCGACCTTGGAGTCGGCCAGGCCGCTGCCGAGTTCCAAGGTGGCCTCTGCCTCGGTGAACTGGCCGCGGACCTTGCTGATGCCTGCGTGGCGGACGGTGAAACCGATCTCGCTGTGGGAGTTGTCGAGGGTCCAGACGCCGGTGGTGACGTTTGCGGGAAGAGTCATGGGGTTCTCCTTGGGAAGGTGTGATCGTAGCTTCATCGGTCGTTCGGCCGTACTTAGTTGAAGTGTCAACCGAACCTTGTGTCAAGTATAAACATGCAAATGCATCTTTTATTCCACCTTCGGGGAACATTCTGAAGAAACTTTCAGTTCTACGAAACGTAGAAGATTTCAGATCGCCCGCCTTCTTTGAGAAACTGGTAAACATGCCCCAAGCAACTGTCCATCTGCTCCGCCATGGCGAGGTCTACAATCCCGACGGCATTCTGTACGGCAGGCTGCCCGAATTCCACCTCTCCGAACGCGGCCGCGAGATGGCCAAGATGCTCGCGGACCACTTCGCCGCTCGCGTCGCCCAGGGGGCGAAAATCGTCTACCTTGTCTCCTCGCCGTTGACCCGCGCACAGGAAACCGCCCTCCCCACTTCCCAGGCGCTGGACCTCCAGATCCACACGGAACCGCGGATCATCGAGGCGGAGAACCATTTCGAAGGGCTCAAGGCCAACATCTCCGAATTCATCAAGCCCAAGCATTGGTTCGAGTACCGCAATCCGCTGCGCCCGTCCTGGGGCGAGTCTTACCAGGACCAGGTCGCCCGCATGCGTGCCGCCGTCGAGGACGCCCGGCTGAAAGCGATCGAACTCGGCGGCGATGGCGCTGAAGCCATCCTCGTCAGCCACCAGCTCCCCATCTACGCCACGCGCCTCAGCGCGGAAGGCCGGCCCCTGTGGCACGATCCGCGCAAGCGCGAGTGCACGCTGACGTCGCTGACTTCCCTGATGTTCGACGACGGCAAGGTCGCGCGGGTGGAGTACAGCGAACCCGCTGCCGTGCTGCTGCCCGGTGCCGCGAAGACGCCCGGAGCATGACAATGAACGGGAACACCACGAGCCGCAAGACCAGCGGCCAGAAGATCAATGCCGCCTTGACTTCACGCCGCAGCTTCCTGGCTGTCGGGGGAGTGGCACTCTCTGCACTGACCATGGGCTTGTCCGCCTGTGCCCAGGAAGACGCCCTGGCCCAGCAAGCGAAAGCCGGGGACAACAAGAACTACGTTGCCGGGGATGGCTCGGTGACCGAATTCGCCAAAGCGGACCGCAAGGCCGCCGTCGGGATCAAGGGCACTTTGTTCGACGGAACTGCCGTGACCCCGCAGGACCTGCTTGGCAAGGTAACCGTCCTCAACTTCTGGTTCGCCGCGTGTGCGCCGTGCCGGGTTGAAGCGCCGATCCTCGAGGAACTGCACCAGGAGTTCAAGAGCAAAGGCGTCCAGTTCTACGGTGTGAACCTTCGGGACGAGAAGGCCACGGCCGATGCGTTCGACCAGACGTTCAAGCTCACGTACCCCAGCTTCGACGACAAAGACGGCGCCGTGCTGCTGTCTGTCTCCGGTATTGTGCCTCCCGGTGCGGTGCCCACCACACTCGTTCTCGACAAAGAAGGCAAGGTTGCTGCCCGCGTCCTGGGCGAGATCGAGAAGAGCACTCTCAAGGCACTCATCACCACTGCGGTTGCCGAGTAGGTGACCCGGACAGCGTGAACAGCCCTTTCGCCGAGACCATCCTGAGCGGTTCCTTGCTGCTGGCCATCCCCGTGGCTTTGCTGGCCGGACTCGTGTCCTTCCTGTCGCCGTGCGTCCTTCCCCTCGTTCCCGGCTACCTTGGCTACGTGACCGGGCTGACCGGCGTCGACCTCCAGAAGCAAAGGCGCGGGCGCATGCTCGCGGGAATCGGCCTGTTCGTCCTCGGATTCTCCTCGATTTTCGTCCTCCTCGGCGGCGCCTTCGGCCAATTGGGGACCCTCATTACAGGCCCGCAGAACGCGTGGATCACGCAATTGCTGGGCATTCTGGTGATCATCATGGGCGTCGTCTTCCTGGGCGGCTTCGGTTGGCTTCAGCGTGACGCCAAAATCCATGCCAAGCCGCCCGCCGGGCTGTGGGGTGCGCCGTTGCTGGGCATCACGTTCGGCCTCGGTTGGGCGCCCTGTATTGGTCCTACCTATTCCGCCGTCCAGTTGCTGAGCCTTTCCGGGGGGTCGTCCGCCGCGAAGGGGGCCCTCCTGGCGTTTGTCTATAGTCTTGGCCTGGGCATTCCCTTCCTTTTGATAGCCCTCGCAGTCCGCCGGGGGATGGGTGTGATGTCCTTCTTCCGCCAGCATCGCCTCGCGATCCAGCGGATGGGCGGGGGCATCCTGATCCTCCTGGGAATCCTGATGGCCACGGGAGTGTGGGGTGCCTGGGTTACCGGGCTGCAGTACTGGTTCCAAACCGATGTGAAGTTGCCGATCTGATGAGCGAGCCCGTGCAAGGTAAAAAGAAGTCCAACAAGTCCGCTAGCGAATCCGCGGAAGCTGACAAGGCGAACGGCAAGGCGCTTGACAAGGCCAAGGCCGAGGCGGCGCTGCCGGTCCTGGGGATCGTAGGCATGCTGCGCTGGGCCTGGACCCAGCTGACCAGCATGCGTACAGCGCTGTTCCTCCTGCTCCTCCTGGCCGTCGCGGCAGTTCCAGGCTCGCTGTTCCCGCAGCGCCCGGCTAACCCCTCGATCGTGACGCAGTACATCAGCGACCACCCGGACTACGGCAAGCTCCTGGACTCCGTCCAGCTCTACGACGTGTACTCCTCGGCCTGGTTCTCGGCGATCTACATCCTTCTGTTCATCTCCCTGATCGGCTGCGTCACGCCACGGGCCATCGCCCACTACAAGGCGATGCGCTCCCAGCCGCCGCGGACCCCGAAGCGTCTCTCCCGCCTCCCGGAGTACGGCACGCTTGTGCTGCCCGCCGACGCCGGGATCCCGGCGTCGAAGGCTATCTCGGACGCCGCCGCGGTACTGAAGAAGCGCGGCTATCGCGTGGAGGTGCGCGACGTCGACGCCGCCATGCCTTCCTTGGGTGCCGAGCGGGGCTTCCTCAAGGAAGTGGGCAACCTCGTGTTCCACGCTTCGCTGATCGGAGTGTTGGTTTCGGTGGCGGTCGGCGGGCTGTTCGGCTATAGCGGCCAGCGCATCCTGGTGGAAGGCGATACCTTCGTGAACACCTTGGTGGGCTATGACCAGTTCAGCCCGGGCACCAACTTCCAGAGCAGCTGGCTGCAGCCGTACTCAATCCAGCTGAACAAGTTCGACGTGCAGTTCGACCGGGAATCGCCGGCGCACTTCGGCCAGCCCATCGACTTCACGGCCGACGTCACCACCAAGGACACCCCGGACGCACCCGCTAAGAAGCAGGTCCTCAAGGTCAACGATCCCGTGACCCTTGGCGATACCAGCATTTACCTGACAGGCAACGGCTATGCTCCTGTGGTCACGGTCCGGGACGGTGCCGGCAACGTCGCCATGCAGGGACCTGTGGTAGCCAAGCTGCAAGGTGATAACTACTACTCCTCGGTGGTCATCAAGGTTCCCGATGCCAAGCCCGATCAGCTCGGCTTCGCAGGGTTCTTCCTTCCCACCGCGATGGTGACGGACAAGGGCCTCGCCTACAGCGGCGATCCCTCACTCATCAATCCGCAGTTGAACCTCAACTCGTACTACGGTGACCTCGGCCTGAACAAGGGCACCCCGCAGAACGTTTTCGAGCTCGACGTCGCCAAGCTGACCCCGCTCAACGGCCGAGGCATGGCGGACAAGGCTATCGCGATCGCCCCTGGAGGCACGTACAAGCTTCCTAACGGCAAGGGCAGCATCACCTTTGACGGCGTCAAGAAGTACGTCGGCGTCGACATCCATCACAATCCGGGCCAGGCCACCGCGCTCGTGTTCGCCCTGCTGGCGGTCGCCGGACTGATTCTCTCCCTCTACCTGAACCGCCGCCGCGTCTGGGTCCGCACCGGAACCCACGACGACGGGCGCACAATGGTGGAGTACGGTCTCCTTGCCCGCGGCGAGGACCACAGGCTGGCCGGCGAAGCTGCCGCGATCCGCGAACTGCTGCAACGAGAATGGCTGCTCCACACAGAGCAGTCCACTGACACCGTTTCTTCCTCAACCTCGAAGGACCAGTAATGCTCCCCATCAACGAAACCATGGGCCAGTACAGCGAGCTTTTCATGCTGCTCGCGGCCGGCACCTACACGGTGGCGTTCATCGCTTTCGCGTGGGACCTCGCCAAGAGCAGCAAAATGCTGAAGGCAGTTGACCTGAAGGCGGCCTCTTCGGTGGCAGCCGAGGTCAAGGTTCCGGTGGCTGCCGGCCGTGCCGGCGGAAACGACGTCGGGGGACCTGCCGGCCGTACTGAGCGTCCGACGTCGGCGATCACCTCCGTCAACCAGACCGCCGGCGGCGACATGAAGTACGCCGCTGAGCGCCGCATTCCCGCCCGCGTGGCAGTGGCAGTCGCGATCATCGGCGTGGCAATCCATGGCGCCGGGGTCATCACCCGTGCGATCGGCGCGGGCCGGGTGCCGTGGGGCAACATGTACGAGTTCCTGACCACCGGTGCTTTCCTGGTGGTTGCGGTCTTCCTGCTCTCGTTGATCCGCCGCGACCTGCGCTTCCTGGGCACCTTCGTGCTGGGCCTCGCCGTGATAATGATGGTGGCCGCGTCCGTGACGTACTGGACCCCGGTGGGCCACTTGGTCCCGGCACTGCAGAGCTACTGGCTGGTCATCCACGTCTCCATCGCAGTGATGTCCGCGTCCCTGTTCACCTTGACGTTCGCCATGTCAGCCCTGCAGTTGCTGCAATCGCACCGGCAGAAGACCCTGGCAGCCGGCGGCGTGGACAAACTGGGCTTCATGCGGCTCGTACCGAACGCGTTGAGCCTGGAAAACCTGTCCTACCGCATCAACACTGTGGGATTCGTGGGCTGGACCTTCACCCTCATGTTCGGCGCCATCTGGGCCGAGAAAGCCTGGGGCCGCTTCTGGGGCTGGGACACCAAGGAAGTCTGGACCTTCGTGATCTGGGTGGTCTATGCCGGCTACCTGCACGCGCGCGCCACCCGCGGCTGGACGGGAACCCGTGCGGCCTGGTTGTCGATTGCAGGCTACCTGTGCGTGATCTTCAACTTCACCGTGGTCAACGTGTTCTTCAACGGCCTGCACTCTTACTCGGGGCTTTCGCAGTAGGTTCAACGTGCTGGTCCCGCGGGCCGGGTCCGCGGGCATCAGCGCCTTGCCGTCCTGACCCTTTTTGAATTAACGACGACGGCGACACTCCGCACTCTTGGGTTCTAGCGGTCGTTGCAACACCCAGAATTTTTGGGAGTTGCAACGACC